>JABGRF010000159.1 GCA_018648405.1 Candidatus Scalindua sp. | reverse complement strand
CTATAGATAATTCTATCGGTGTTGTAGATTGGTGATGCATTGAAATGTTTTATCTTAAGTACGGTTGATTTTTTGCCTGGATCAGTAGATTTATCACTCCTCAAAGCATTATACTCAAGGGTATAATATTCAAACTTTGTATTCGGCTGCTTTAGTTGTACACATCCACTAAAGGCCAATGAAAATACGATTACAATAATTACTGTATAACGCACAATATGCCTCCGATAACTTGTTTAGATTCTACTTATCACTCTTTTCAAACTCTTTTTCTATTGGTGGTTCACTGAATAGAAGCTGTGATGGTTGAATTGAGATCTGCTCAAGAGTCTGGTCCAGATTACTACTTGCCTTCTCCAGATATTGACCGACTACAAGGATGTAGCGGCTGAGGCTTTCAACTTCCATTTCTGTTCTGGCTATCAGTGCTGAAGTATTTATCATAAGCTTGTCCCATTTTTCCGGATCAAAGCTTTTATTTATACTGGTTAACGACGTCTTAATGTCACTTGAAATCCCTTTAGCATCAAAATCCTGTAATGATTGATCAAGGCGGTTCAGTGTCGTGTTTAAACTATCAGATATCTCTACAATATCCAGGGTGTTAAGTTTTTTTACGATATCATCTACACTACGAAACAGTTCACTGATATTTGATGGCCTTGATGCCAGTACACGATATTCTGTTGGAAATTTGAGAGCGGGGGAACTGGCTTCTATAGAATCAGTTACAAGGTCCAGCTCAATAAACTTGCTTCCAGTAATACCTACAGCCTTTTGCTGGGCTACCATATTCTCCTCAAGTGAAATATCTGCTTCTATATTGAGAATAACTTCTATTAATTTAGAATCTGGTGCCAGATCGATACGTTCAATATGGCCAATGGAGACACCTCTATATTTTACCGGAGAGTCGATCTTGAGGCCTTGAACCGATTCGTTAAAATAGACTGCATAGAATTGTCCTTTCTCAAGAAAACGGCTCATTCCCAATAAAATGATAGTTACCACGGCAAGACCGATGCCTGCGGCAATGAACAGACCCACAAAAAATTTAGCTTTTTGATTAATCATAATTAAAACTGCCTAAATATTAAACTCACCTTAAGAAAGGTGGTATGGAGTTAATTTCTCAATAAACTATTCTCGGGTTCAATCTCCCGGTTGAAGAATTGTCTGACAAATGGATTTTGGCTGTTATCACGTAGGTAGTGAGGCGATCCCTCTGCAATTATTTTTTTAACCCTCTTATCAAGCATTATAACCCGATGGGCAACCGAAAATATACTGGGAAGTTCATGAGTAACAATCACCATAGTTGTACCATAATTGCGGTTTAGACGAATAATCAGTTGGTCAAGCTCTGCCGATGTTACAGGGTCAAGGCCGGCAGAGGGTTCATCAAAGAACAGAATCTTAGGATTCAACGCCATTGCGCGTGCGAGACCGGCCCGTTTTCTCATCCCACCACTAATCTCTGAAGGTAGATGCTTTTCGTATCCAGTCAGACTTACCTGTGCAAGTTTCATTTTTACTATGTTGTCAATTGAAGAAGCCGGTAAATCTGTGTGTTCCTGTATTGGCAGTGCTACATTATCCGCTACCGTCATTGAGCTGAAGAGCGCCCCACTTTGAAAGAGTATACCGCACTCACGCAAAACACGCTGGAGATTATCTCCTTTGTCATCAGTAATATCAACACCATTAATTACTATGTTTCCAGACATCGGGTGATTGAGCCCGATAAGATGTTTAAGTAAAGTACTTTTACCACAGCCGCTTCCGCCCAGGATTACAAAGATTTCACCCTCGTATACTTCGAAATTAAGATGATTTAGTATTACATCTTCTCCGTATCCAGCTACCATATCCATAACTTTGATGGCAACTTTTTTCTCTTTAACAGTTTTATTAATCATTGTTTTATTTATTGTATTACATTCTCTATATTGTAGTAGCCGCAGGCTTTAGCCTGCGTTTTCCAACTCCTGATTAGTAGATGAAAGTTTTTGTACCCTAAGTTACGCAACCTAAAGGATGCGGCTACGTAAATCACTGTCTTCGCTTCACACTTTAGCTTACTTCTGTTCATCATCCATTCCAATACCTGAGTATAACAACAAGAAGAGAGTCGCTCAACACTATCAGGAATATGCTGTATACCACTGCAGATGTAGTTGCCTTACCTACCCCTGCGGCACCTCCTCCTACCTGAAAGCCCTTAAGGCATCCAGTCCATGAAATGAGTATAGCAAAGATTCCACTTTTGAACACTCCCCAGAATACATCAAAAAGCGTGAGGGTGTTGATAGTCTGGTTTGTGTAACCACTGACGGTGAGGTCAAGCATCGTTACCCCTACCAGCAGACCTCCGGCAATAGCAAACAGATCAGAAAAGAGGGTTAATATGGGCATCACTAACAAAGCGGCAAACATACGTGGCAGTACGAGGAAAAAATTCGGGTTAATGTTCATGGTAGATAAGGCATCGACCTCTTCTGATATTTTCATTGTACCTATTTCGGCGGCAAATGAGGAGCCGGAGCGACCGGCCACAATAATGGCGGTCATGATTGGTCCCAGTTCGCGTGTCATAGAAATACTGACAAGCGAAGCCACATAAATATTAGCCCCGAACTGCTGGAGTTGAACTGATGACATGAATGCCATTATCAGGCCCAGGAGAAAACTGATCAAACCGACAATGGGTAACGCGTCAAGCCCGACACGCTTCATGTTTTCTACTGTATCGTTAAAGCGTAATGAGCCGGGACGTCGCAAGAACATGAGAAAGGAATAACAGGTATCACCTAGGAAAGTGAGCATAAACCTTACTTCGCTGCCTATAGCAAAAGCGGAGTTTCCAAGGTTAGCAAAGAGATTCTGGGATGTTTTTTGTACGGAGATAGATTGTTGTCCCAATACATTAAAACGATGCATTGTGAGGATTTCATTAACCTTTTCAGACATATTTGTTAACGAAAAATCCCCCCGCTTGTTGCCCATTGTTCTTTTCAGCTCCACGAGTACGGATACACCGTAGTCGTCAAGATAGGTCAATTTGTTCAGATCAATTACCAGGTTGTCAGGTTTGTGTGTTCGCAGCAGGGTGTTGAATTCCTTTATAAGCGGCGCTGCGTTACTCACATCCAACCGGTCCTGAAAATGGATAGTTAACTTATCAGGGCTTTTCTGGCTGAAGCTATAAAAATTTGTAAGATTATTATTCAAGGTAGTCATCTTGTTTTAATAATGCAGCATGGCAGGTTTTAAGTTCATGTTTAGGAATTTCAAAGTCGGCGGGTAAGAAACCCGCCCTACAAAAATAATAAATTTTTACGTGTAGGTCGGGTTTCTTACCCGACATTTCTTATTTAATGAAGACGAAAATTTTGCCAAAGGCTTAACCTGGCCTCTGTTTTAAGGTACGTTAATGAAGGTTAAAACTATTAAATCATAATGTCAATTCAAAAATGTGATAGAATGCTGCAGGAGATTATTGAAGGAGTATTATGATGAGAAATCCTATCTTAATTTTATTAAGACGTTACTAATATTGTATGAAAAAAGTACTTTTCTTAATTAATCCTGCATCCGGAAAGCTGGTCGGGCAGAATCTGAAAGATTGTATTATCTCGGAGCTTGACGGAGTACTCGATAGTGGTCGCTATGATATAGAGTATTCTGCGAGAGATATAGAGACCCAGTATGATAACTATCTCTCAAACTATGAAATTGTAGTGGTTGCTGGTGGTGATGGTACTATATCTCAGATTGTTAATGTGATTGCCGGTTTAGAGAGAAAACCGAAGCTTGGCATAATCCCCATTGGAACAGGGAATGATCTTGCGAATTCTATTGGCATTCTGCATCTTTATAAATCTCAGGGATTGGGCGCATTGTTAAAGATAATTCTAGAATGTAAAATAGTGAAAATAGATATTTTGAGTTTAGACAATAAATTTATCTTTTCGAACTATCTGGGAATAGGCAGTGATGCAAAGATATCCTCTGATTTTGACAGGTTAAGGCATAGGCCGGTCTTTAGAAAGATTCGCAGTTGCATCTCTAACAAGGGCTTTTATGGATTGCTCACATTAAAGAATATTTTTTATCGGATTCCATTCGATGTTGAAATCAGGTATGAAAATGAGCACTCAGCAACTGAGATAACTTCTCTGAACAGTGGCATACGCGAGATTGTAATTACTAATACAAAAATTTATGCAGGCATGGAACTATCGTCAAAGTGTAGAATGGACGATGGCAAATTTGAAGTAACTGTTATTCGGAGCATGTGGGAATGGATACACCTGCTCTTTGCCATTTTGCGTAGAAGACCGCTTGATACTATAACCAGAAATCTCATGCAGTTTCAGACTAATAGGTTGGAATTGAACTTTACCGGAGACACTTTTTGTCAGATCGATGGTGAAAAATATGACAGGCCTTGTAGAGGTGAAAAGAGGCTGTTGGTTAATGTGATAACTTCTTGCGAAGTGATTGCTACATAACGCTGCAAAACTGAGTATGATCAGCATTACAGTGTTATGCGTATGCGTCATTGCTCACCACTGGAAGCAGTTAAAAGCAATTTAAGAAAATTATCCCTGTTAGATAGATTAAAAAGGAGGAAATACCTTAGTGTGATATTAAAACTATCTAACAGGGTGAAATTCTACTGGATATAAGTAGGCTTAATCAGTGGTTATAGAGAATCGCAATTGCTATACCGATTATAAATGGTTGTACAGAAAAATTGGAGGAAATGTATATCTACTTGAGGTGCAAGGCCTTATGAGTGAAATGATATTTATGCAGAAACAGGCTTTTTAAGGATTGATAAACAAATACGAAATAAATTTACAATTGAATAAAATTACCAGAATTTTCACGAATATTTTACGGAAAAACCTTTTTTGAAGAGTGAAAGGACGAAAAAAACGGGAGTAGATTAAATTGGCAGGTTATTAAAAGCAGGATCTGGCGGGTATGTCAACTAGTACCAATGTGTGCAGTGACATGGTCACTGCACAACATATTACACACCAATTTGTCTTTGAACAAAAAGAGGGTATCCACTCTGACTTGAATCTACGTGTGAAGCGCGGTTCTTAAAATGCCGCTTCACCAAAAGTTTTCTCAAATCGTTTGTTAAAAGATTTATCGGTGAAATCGAAA
>JABGRF010000334.1 GCA_018648405.1 Candidatus Scalindua sp. | reverse complement strand
TTCAAGATAGTCTAAAATTGTCCTTGTTGACTCCTCAATCGACAACTTTGAGGAATCAATTGTTAGCTCTGGATTCAGAGGTTCTTCATATGGCGCTGAAATACCGGTAAAATCTTTAACCTCACCGGCACGTGCCTTTTTATACAAGCCTTTTGTATCACGTTCTTCACAAACTTCAAGAGAGCACTTAACATAAATCTCTATGAATTCACCATCGCCGAGAAGTTTCCTGACATTATCCCTGTCTTCTCTGTATGGAGATACAAACGCGGCAACTGTTATTATATTTGCTTCCGTAAATAATTTGGCGACTTCACCAATCCGGCGAATGTTCTCAGTGCGGTCTTCGGGAGAAAAACCGAGGTTTTTGTTCAGGCCATGGCGTATATTATCACCATCAAGTATGAACGCCTGATGTTTGTTCTCAATCAGGGCATGTTCGAGTTCAACCGCTATTGTTGATTTCCCTGAACCTGAAAGGCCTGTTAGCCATATGGTTGCACCTTTCTGGTTCAATAGTTTTGCCCTCTCTTCTTTTGTTATTTTTCCGTGATGCCATTTGACATTAGTCGCTTTTTGTTCTGCCATTCCAGCTCCCCTCTAAATCCAGAGAATTAATTTCCAGTTTTTCTGTTGTTATCATAACTCCTTCAACTCCACCTCTCCCAATGCCCTCGCCTCTTCCAGGATCTCTTCCGATTTGCTTACGAGTGTAATTACCATATTCCCCGGATCAAGCACTCTCTTTACTGCACCTTCAATATCCTCCATGGAAACGGCCATTACACTGTCCAGGTATTTATCTATATAATCCTCAGGCAGGCCATAAAACTCCTGGACCAGAATTTTAGACGCAATCTGAGCCGCTGTCTCCATACTCAAGGGATAATGGCCAACGTAAAATGATTTGGCACTGGCCAGCTCTTCCTTTGTCACACCGCCAGACTTCAGCTTTTTCAATTCATCAAGTACCACTAGAAGTGTTTCAATTGCAGTCTCATTTTTACTATACGTCCTTACATAAAACGGCCCCTGTAATTTCCTTGCTGCAAATCCGCTGTTAGCACCGTAAGTAAGGCCTTTCTCAGACCTCACCTTGGTATAGAGCCTGGACGCAGGCCCTCTGCCAAAAATATGATTCAGCAGCATAAGTGCAAAATAATCGGGATCATTTCGCGCAATACCCATATGGCCCAGACGTATTTCTGTCTGAGTCAGATCAGGTTTATTCACAATCCTTATCTTGTAACCGTCTATTTTTGGTACAGCTGGTAACGTAGGTTTCGAAATCACTCCTCTCTTCCAGCCGCCAAAGGTTTTCTTTATGCTAGTAAGCGTCTTTTCATAATCTATATCTCCTACTACTGTCAGGATAGAATTATTGGGAAGATAGTGTGTTTTGTGAAACTGTATGATCTCATCTCTTGATATAGCTTTAAGGCCTTTCGTTGTCCCGATAGGAGGGTTGGAATAGGGGTGTCTACCGTATAACATCTCGCTGAAATGCCTGACGGCTATTGACGCCTTATTATCCTTCTCCCTTAGTATGGCTGTTATAGCCTTATCCCTGTGAAGCGCTATCTCTTTAGCTTTGAACGTAGGGAACCTTACAACTTCAGAAAGCAAATCAAGTATAGTATCAAAATGTTTTACAAGTGCAGTAGTCGTAACGGATGACGAGTCATATTCACAGTCAACACTCAGCGAACCGCCAATAAAATCTATACTCTCAGAAATCTCCAAAGATTTTTTAGTACGCGTACCTTCACGGAGTAGCTGTGTAACAATATGTGCAAGTCCGGGCTTCTCCCTGGATTCGTGTACAGAACCGGCCTTTACCAGCATCTCTATCGCTACTATAGGTAATTCATGGTGCTCTACCATGATTACTCTCAATCCATTATCGAGTGTTGCCTTCCGGTATTTCATGGATACTAGATTTCCTTCGCCACTCAGATTTTTATCATTAACAAGGATAGTAAATAAGGTCAACGTAATTACAAAAACATAGCGGCAGAAGCACGATTTTGTGATTTTTAACATTTACAATATCAGAACATTAAATTAGTAATCACCATACTATGTACCTTACAAGTTTATTTTACAGATTCCTCTGAATCTTCTCCGGGAAGCAGCCTTATTATAGTTCGATTCTCAGGAGTAAAATACTTCACTGCTACCTTCTGTATCTCTTCCGCAGTTGTACGTCTGTAGTTCTCCAGCTTCTCTACAAACCCCAAAGGATCTCCCGTCCTTGCCAGACTGAACCCTATTCGCATACCTCTGACAAAGTTGGTCTGGAGGCCAAAGATAAGATTTGTTTCCATTTTATTTATTGCCTTTTCAAGTTCACGCTCACTTACCATCTCAGTCTTGAGCCGTTCCAGGCAGTCATTGGCTACAGATGTTAATTCTTCCAGAGTATGTCCCTGTTTTATGCTATTTACCGTAATAGTAAATAGTCCCGGCGCTTTATTATTGTCAACCGATGTGAAAACGGACAGTGCTGATTGGTCTTCATATATAATCTTCCTGTGAAGTCTGGAACTACGTCCGCTTGTAAGTACATTTCCTATAAGCTCAAGCACCGGAATGTCATCATGGGATGCCTCAGGTATATGATAGGCAATGGCAAGCCATGGGAAGCTGGCATCAACAAAAAGATCCTTCTGCCTCTCCTCCTTCTGAATCTCTTCTACGGGTATTGCTTCATCCGCAAGCTCTGCGGCCGGTATATTTCCAAAATACTTCTCCACAATGGATATGGTTTCCTTAAAATCTATATCTCCAAGTAATATGACAGTAGCATTATTTGGTGCATAGTGTGAGCGGTAAAAGGCTTTGCAATCTTCCAGGCTTATCGAATCAATATCGGACATCCATCCTATTACTGGCCATCGATATGGATGTCTGGTAAATGCTGTTGAGTAGAGAGCTTCACTCAATTTACCAAAAAGTGAATTATCAACCCGCATGCGCCTCTCCTCCTTTACGACCTGCCTTTCAGACGCCAGGGTATCAGCCGTAAGCCGAAGGTGAGCCATCCTGTCTGCCTCTAGCCTCACAGCTAATTCAAGTTGAGAACTGGGAAGATTTTCAAAGTAAGCGGTCATATCTTTAGCAGTAAATGCATTATCCGTTCCACCGTTTTGTTGGATGATACGACCGTGTTCTTCCGGTTCAACATTTTTTGAACCTTTGAACATCATATGTTCAAAGAGATGTGAAATACCTGTTATACCCGGTCTTTCATTTCTAGAGCCAACATTGTACCACACCTGAAAGCTTATTATCGGAGAAGAGTGATCCTCACTCAGTATAAGTCTCAAACCGTTCTTTAAACGGTGCTCCTTGAGGTCCAGTTTAATATGCTCAGCAGTTGATGTGTTCATAAAAACTAACAAATTTGAAATAATTAGAAAACAGATTATGAGTAGTCGAAACGTCATACCACTATCTATTATTATGTTAAAAGGGACACACGCAATAGTACACTTTGGCGTAAGTTTAAGTAATTGTATTCCCAATCTAGAATCATGGCAAGTGGATTTTGAGAAAACAGAACATTCAGAACTGTTTTCTATTGATATTTGTTTCACACTGTAGTAGTTTTGAACCGCTAAATATATTAAGAACAATATCTCAGGACTTAAAA
Organism: Candidatus Scalindua sp.; assembly: GCA_018648405.1. GTDB lineage: Bacteria > Planctomycetota > Brocadiia > Brocadiales > Scalinduaceae > Scalindua. Next base: position 1,600 of record JABGRF010000334.1, on the reverse strand, counting down.
AACATGAAAAAAAGAAAAACCCTGATAATGGGTGCAGCAGGAAGGGACTTTCATAATTTCAATGTTATCTTCAAAGACAACGAGGGCTATGAAGTTGTAGCATTCACGGCAACTCAAATCCCTAACATTGCTGACCGTAAATATCCATCTGATCTTGCCGGCAAACTATACCCTGATGGCATTTCTATCTACGATGAGAAAGAGCTAACCGGACTTATCAAAAAACACGGGGTTGATGACGTCGTATTTTCATATAGTGATGTACCACACGAATACGTGATGCACAAGGCCAGTGAAGTTCAGGCTGCCGGTGCCAGTTTTGTTATTATGGGTGCTGAACATACTATGCTCAAAAGCAAGGTCCCAATTATTGCTATCTGTGCTGTCAGAACAGGATGCGGAAAGAGTGCTGCCACAAGAAGAGTATGCCGCATATTAAAAGAGGCAGGAAAGAGAGTCGTAGCCATCCGACATCCTATGCCTTATGGTGATCTATCAAAACAGAAGGTACAGCGCTTTGAAACATATGAAGACCTTGCCTTGCATGACTGCACAATAGAAGAGATGGAAGAGTACGAACCTCATATAGAACAGGGAATCATTGTCTACGCAGGCGTTGATTACGAAGCAATATTAAGAGAAGCAGAAGAGGAAGCCGACGTAATAGTATGGGATGGAGGCAACAATGATTTACCTTTTTACAAACCGGACCTCCATATAACCCTTGTAGACCCGCACAGGCCGGGAGATGAATTAACATATTTTCCGGGAGAAACCAACCTGATGCTTGCACATATAGCTATCATAAGTAAAGAAGAATTTGCCGATGCCGAAAACATAGTAAAGGTGAAAGAGAACATAAAAAGCAGAAACCCAAATGCTTCCATTATCGATGCAACCTTGAAAATTTCGGTTGAGAACCCGGACAAAATAGAAGGCCGTAGAGTTCTTGCTGTTGAGGATGGTCCGACAGTAACACATGGTGGAATGGCCTATGGCGCTGGAACCCTGGCTGCCAGAAAATATGGCGCATCCATAATTGTTGACCCTAAGCCGTATGCAGTCGGTAGCATAAAAGAGACATTCAATAAGTATCCTGACATTGACAATCTTCTCCCCGCCATGGGTTATAGCCGGGAACAGATCATCGAACTTGAAGAGACTATTAATCAAACAGCGTGTGATACCGTCATCACTGGCACACCAATCGATTTGGCAAAAATAATCAGTATAAACAAACCCATTGTAAGGGCAAATTACGAACTCCAGGAAATAAGCAAGCCTGACTTAAGAGAGTTAATAACATACCATATCAAACTAAATTGACCTGTTAACTCTGAAAAAACAAAGATTTATAACTTGACTTTTATTAAGCACTGTATACCATTACAAACAGAGGCTAGGAAGGCCTATTTGAACAAATCAATATAACATGGATGTTACCACAGAAAAAACACTTCACAGGCAGTTAGATTCAAACCCACAGGAACATCCATCTGTAATCAGTTTTAGCATTTTTACTCATAACGAAAACTTATGTTCGTTTGAGGCACCGTAAATAACAGAGAAAAATAACGCTCTATTTTCGTTGTAATGTACA
>JABGRF010000322.1 GCA_018648405.1 Candidatus Scalindua sp. | reverse complement strand
CAAAGCATGGTACTGAAAATCCCCGTGTCGGCGGTTCAATTCCGTCCCTGGCCACCACATAATTCCCTTGTAATTCTTAGACTTACGAGGGTTTTTTGTTTCTGCCAGTTTTACGAGTAATCTATCCAATGTGGACAAAATGGGACATGGTGGGACACCAGATGGTGACGAAATGGTGACGAAAAAAGCCGTTCTGGATAGAATACATTAGCCAGTAAGGGTTTGCTGATAGTAGGCCAGGTATAGGCTTTTTAGATTTCGGGATGGACGTAAAAAAAGCCTGGACGAATCCAGGCTTTGTCGGGAATGCATGGCTGCACCTAAGTCCAGACTCCATTCAGTTTACTTGCAGCTCTATGTAGCTTTTCATTATTGATTTTTATATAATGATCAATGGTCACCTTTACATCCTGGTGGCCCATCATTTTAGATACATCAAGCAAATCAACACCACTTTCAATTAATTTTGATGCGTATGAGCGCCTAAGTGAATGTAAGCCGGTTGCTTTTACCTTTGCGGCTTTTAGGTAACGTAAGTACTTCTTGTATAGGTAATCATAATTGAAATTGAATGGAAACTCTCTATGTTCATCAAACTTACGTCGATGGAGGAGTTCAAATGCAACGTCATCTAACGGTACAATCCTTGGTACCCTCTTCTTCCCTATCAAGGTGATCTCTCGACGTTTAAAGTTCACGTTGTCCCATGTGAATGGTCGCCCCGGTAATATCTCACCGCGCCTTGCGCCAGTATGCAGATACATTAAGAATAGATCTCTATAGTCTGAGGAATCGACTTTACTGAGGAATTCTTTCACCTCATCGTCAGTCAATATGATTATCTCTTTGGGTAAATTTCGTGGAGCTTGAACAGCTAAGATTGGATTCTCTTGCAAATAATTATAGCGGACAAGCGTATTGAAGAAAGCCTTCAGAGTTCGGTGTTCTGTTGCAGCGGTGGCTGGACTAATATCACACTCTACCTGACGATATTCCAAATAATGCGTTAATTGTACTTTATTAATCGCTCTTATCTTGATGTTACCCAGGAAAACTTCCAGAGCATTGTAAATGGATGTTTCTCGACGAATCGTTTCAGGATCCTTCTGGTTAGCCATATATTTTTTATACTCTTTTACCATTTCAGGCAAAGGAAGATTGCTTTCCAGACTGACTTCGAGACCTGCATTAATGCGCATTTTCTTTACTTCAATTTCTTTGGCAAATCGCTCCGCCACTTTTTTATCCTTGAAGTTCTTCCTTCGACGAACGCCGTTCAGCCCATACCAATCGACTGAATATCGTAAGCCTGATTTTACTTGAAAAGTTTTTACTGTAGCCATATCCAATCCTTTCTATATGCTTAGGCGGTAGTCGTCTAGTGACAATTCTTCTGTTATTAGTTGTTTTAAATCTGATTCCCTGAGCCGGATATTATTACCAACACGGTAAACCTTGATTTGATGCAGATGCAATAGCCGGCGCACTGTTTTCACAGAGACCTCGAGCAGACTGGCTGCTGATTTCAGGCTATACATCTGTTCCATGATTAAGATCCTTTGGTGATTAATTTTAGTTATTGTTCTTATTCCAGAAAAGGGCACTCATTACGATGGTATGTAGCAGGTGCCCCATTTGTGAAGTAGTTAAGCTATTGATCTAGCTGGGTTTCTTCAACTTCATCGACCTCAGGTGCTGAAGAGAGAATCTTTACAAGATGGCTATGTAATCTCTCCATTATTAAAGGGTAATCTGTGATCGGAAATCTTATGGAGATCGAACTATCGATGTCTGAATCTCCATCATAGTAAACTTCGTTTTTCTCCTCATTGACCTTTTCGGCCCAGTCATGTGGATGTGTATTGTATTCCCAGCTGTGCTTTACATAAGGGTCCATCATCCTACCATATAGTGAGTTGTCAAAATCAACAATATCCTCTTCGCGATTAGATGCACAGATTGTGAGAAAAACATCTGCATCGAGACTATGAAAATCAATCCACATAATCCCTGAACGATTCTCTTGGCATGATAGATAAGTTGCAATATCTAACTTATGCAGCAGTTCTATCAAATCAGCAATACCCGCATCCACCTTGATGTTTCTTTCAAAGGCAGGAGAGTAGATTTCAACTTGTTTATGTTTTGTCATATTAATTCTCTGCTTTCTATAATTTGTGGGGCACCTCCGAAGAGATGCCCCGTTAGATTTATGCAGCATCAAAGTCGATGAACTCGACTGCTGCCTGAGCTTCACGCTCAGCTTCTTCAATCTCATTTTTAATTGAAGAAAGCGATTTGCTTGTTTTTGTAATTGCCTTGATCTGTGACTCTTTGGAGCCCTTCTCTTTAAGAAGCTTCGCACGGTCACTCACATCATCAGTAGCTTGGTACTTCTCTGCTATCACCTTGTACTCACTTATGAGGAATCCACGACGCTTTGCCAAACGCTCAACTGCATTGTCGTATGCAGTAATTGTCTTCACATGCTCTAAATCTGCAGTGATGCCATGAGCCTTACTTCCATCGTACGCATTTCTTGTTCTTTTCCCGGAGACTTCTGCGCTCTCGGTGTTATTGGGTGAATGCATTGTTTCTTCGGACATGATGTCCTCCTTGTTTTGTGGGGAGACTTCCCCGGTTATTGACACGTTGTATGTATTGTTTGTCATCATGACCTGCCTCAATGACAGAAACATGCCAAACCGTATATTGTGTTATAACAACGAGTTATGTTGTGTAGGATCAAAAAATGAACGTAAAAAAACTACACAGGGCTTGTGTAGTTTGAGTGTGGTTGAAGCTTTATTGGCTCCTCTTAAATGAGGATATTATTGACTTGAAGCGGGTTGTGTAGGCTGGGCTTTAAACTTTATTCAGAAATTCCCGTATTGTCTGTTCATCGACGGTATAAAGCTGTCTCTCAAGTGATTTATTTTCAGAAATTTTAGTTTTTAATGAATCTAGCACTGATTTTAACACTTCTTCAAAGGCTTGTGTATCTTGTGTGGAGTCAGATTTCTGGTTGGTTCAAATTAATGTAAATATATGGTTAATCCACCATTCAGGTCAGACATTCTTCATGTCATCTTTCCCAGTGATATCTTCGGGCTTGAAATCCCTGAAAAGTATCATAAATGTGCCTCAAAATGATATGAATCTCAAATTGAAACAGCTGGGGAGCTCATAATACCCCAATATCAATATGATATATATTATTATTATTTTTGAACTTATGTGTTGTTTCAAAAGTTGGCAAGGTCTTCGCCAATGTAAGTGTGAAAGATTTTTTAGAATTATTGAAAGGAATAAGATGAATATTAGAAATGCTTTACATAAACTCTCATTTTTGGTGACTGGGGCGATGATTATTGTGGCTTGTGATTCCAATCAAGTGGGGCCAGAGCAGGAACAACTTCCAATTCCTTTGGCCGAGAGAGTAATGCCACCGGATTTTAACTACACAACCAAGAAAGATGTTGAAGTAGATATTTTAGCAAGAAATTCCACTAGCAATGGACTTGGCGGCGTGAAACTCTCTTCCTTTTCGCTGGAGGAAGATGGGAAAGAAACTGAATTGTTCAGCGGTCTTACTAATAGTGATGGTATTTTCAAGCGCAGCGTTGAATTGTCAGCGTCATTAGACCCTTGTGCTTGGGATGGTACCCCCCCCCATTGGAAAAGTATAAAAAAGAATTTGGAAAGGAAATATTATGAGTACCCTTAAATGCACAAGGTTGGAACTGTGCCCAATAAAAACCTTTAAGTTCTTCCTATATGTGATCATGTTTCTGCTAACCGCTAATGTATTTGGTATTATATCAAATCATTTTTGGGGACATGGTCATCTGTATGGTCTGGTACCATTGTTTAATTTTGATACTGAAGCCAATATTCCAACCCTCTACTCATTCACGACAATCCTTTTTGCAGCATTGCTTTTGTTTTTTATTGGATTGGAAGAGAAAAAAGCGAAAAGAAAATGGTTAACCTGGATAGGACTCGGGATTATCTTTTTGTTCCTGGCCATTGATGAGGGATCGGCATTTCACGAAAAATTCATTGAAGGGCTTAGAACTCATCTTCATACTGATGGCGCTTTCTATTTCGCCTGGGTCATCCCTTATGGTCTTTTCTGCTTGATTCTATTGGCCTCTACTGCAAAATTTTTATTCGCACTCCGAACAAAAACACGTAATCTGTTTCTATTCTCTGGAACCATTTTTGTTATGGGAGCGATTGGCTTTGAAATGATTAGTGGTGTTTTTGCAGCAAGAGGGCAGACTGAGACGCTCCTTTATCACACTTTAACAACTTTTGAAGAAACTTTCGAAATGCTGGGAATAGGTATCTTTAACTATGCCCTCCTGGATCAAATCGTCACTTCCCATCAATCTGTGAGCCTCACTCTTTTGCCCGATGTAGAAGCCACCCAACCCGAAGAAGTGCATTTCCAGGTGTAGGATCAAATTCGCATCATCAACATAAACTGGCCATATCTATTGACACGTCTGATGATATGCGGAGGAGTCTTACTCCAGGCGAGGATTATTATCCTCGCCTGGAGAGCCCATAGATTCATTCCAAACTAAACTAACCAGCGTTTGTTTTCTTTTTCTTCCTTCATTCTCGTGAAGGGTAAATCCGAAACCAGTTCCAGTTTAATAGTCCTCAGTTCCCGCGTGGTGATCAAAGATTTTAGCTTCTCCACTATAGCTTTCCTCGGTTCCCAGATAGTCAATGAATCATAAAAGCGAATGGCATACTCAGCTATTTGAAGGCTATCTACTGCATCTGTCTTATGACCAGCAATCTTAAAATCACGTTTTACCTTGAGGGGGTGATCTACAGCTATTCTAAATTTATGATCATAGAGGTAATGACATAGAAGTTCTCCATAAACCCCGGTAGCCTCCATACAGAGGATCATATCGCAGGGCTTCAACTTCAGTGTTTTAAACCAAGTCATAAGTTGGCCAAAGCCCTCTATATTATTATCATAATCTTTTGACCCGTCTAAACTAATACCAGGTTGTGAGCTGATTGAGACAGTGAAATTTTCAGAAGAGATATCTATCCCTACATAATATTGAGGTTGTTTCATCTGGGGACTCCTTTGCTTAACTTCGAACCATATGATCCGCACATTGCAAAGGTGGACTGGGTTGTCTCCATTCTAATAATCATAATAGGTGGGATGGAATTACTATATAACCTTTGCTGTGTGGAGTCAGACCAATTCGGTTCATTTGATCTAAATAAATAAGAGATACT
>JABGRF010000331.1 GCA_018648405.1 Candidatus Scalindua sp. | reverse complement strand
GGCGACTGGATTCGAACCAGCGACCTCTTGAACCCCATTCAAGTGCGCTACGCCAAGCTGCGCTACGCCCCGATATGTAGTATATATTCTAGTTTCTGGGAATTTAATTGTATCAAATAACTCTTATTCTTCAAGGACTTTCGTGCATTTCGTTTAGTCTTAACTGTCATTTGTATAAAAGCTTATAAGCTATCATGTGGAAAACTGTCATTAGATTTCTAGATTTGACAGTTGCAGTTAGATTTGGCAAATAGTTATTAATTGGTCTTTTAAATATTATGTATTGTATCAAAAAATATTCTGGCTACAATGTATCTGATTTCGTTCCGCAGAATATGGATTTCATGGGAAACGGTGTTGAAGTTGATTATGTATTTCTAATAAAACTTTAAAGGAGTATTTAGAAGTGTTTATTCCGAACCAGATTGTAGGTGTTGGAGGCTTTGGCATAGCGGATAATTTGCGTTTAATTGTCATCGCTGCAATCTTTGTTGGTATTATTGTTGTACTTCTATACCGTAGGGCTACAAAGAGCGGGAGAGAGACGAATGGGAAGCATATTAGTAGAGAAAAAACGACAAAAGAAAAGGCTGCTGGAGATATAGAAGATTTAGTAGACATTATAGAATCGTCAGAAGGCACAGAGGAGAAGCCAATTGTTAGTTCTGAAACAATTGAAGAAAAAATAAAGAACTCAGAGACCGAAATAATTACAAAATTTGCAGCAGTCATAAAAGACGTAAGGGCCAAAATTGACACGAAACTTGCAGGAGAGATTGAAGGATTAATTGCAAAGATAGAAGAGAGAGAAAAAGAGGTTATAAATAAAATAGAAAACGTTATCGATGCAAAAGTCCAAGAAGCTTTAGGTGAGATGAATAGCAGGGTGAGTACCGCGCTTCACACTCAAAAAAATACAACGGCTTCCGTCCTGGAAAAGCTGGTTGATTCTTTACGTACAGAAGGAGTTTCGGGAGTCAGTTTGAATTCTGAAATACCAGAGGACATTGTCGAGGGAAAAAATGATCTTGATGGAATAGTAGAGGCATCGGTTAAAGATCTAGGCATCTTGGAGGAACCGGCCAGCTCTTTGCAGGTAAAAGAGGGGCCCGTTGTAGATGCATCGTTTGTTGAATCAAAAGCGGCAGATGAAGAAGCGGTGATGCCAAAGGGGATAGACGAGGAAGAGTTCGATGTGCCATCTGAGGACGGCACAGATGTAAAGTTAGAGGCAAAAGATCCGATTGCTTCACCAGGGCAAAGTGAGGGGAAAGTGTCAGCGGGTGCAGTAGGAGCCGCAGCAGATTTTGATATGCAGGCATTCTTGGATGAAGATTCTATTGGTATTTCGCTTCCTGATGAATCTAGCGTTAATGAAGATGTGGTAGAAGAACTTCCTGAAAAAATAACAGAAGAGCTTCAGGAAGAAGCTTCTGGTCCTCCTGAAGTTGATGAAGGCGAAAAGATAGAGAAAGAAGAGCCGATTGCTTCATCAGAGGTAAAAGAGAAAAATGTTTTAGCGGTAGATGAAGGGGACACGGCTGATTTTGATATACAAGAGTTCCTGGAAGAGATAGAAAACATTCCTTCTGAAAAAGGTTCGGAAGATGCAAAGTGATGATGCGGGATTAACTTTCTTCTGTTTCTGATTTTGGTTCACGCAGCATTAGTTCTTTTACCGCTTTCTTTGGGTCTTTATCTTCAAAGAGCACATTATAAACTTCCTTTGTAATAGGCATTTCAACATTATATTTATTCGCCAATGCGCAAACCGACTTTGTAGTCAATATTCCCTCGGCAATCTGATTCATTTCTTCCAAAACTTGGGGTAATTTTTTGCCTTTGGCAATCAGTTCACCTACCAGACGGTTTCTGCCGTATGGACTAACGCAGGTGGTTATTAAGTCTCCGAGTCCTGCAAGTCCAGAAAAAGTGTCTCTTTGGCCTCCCATTGCAACTCCCAACCGTGTAGTTTCTGCCAGCCCTCTGGTTATCAGTGCTGCCTTCGAATTATCTCCAAAGCCGAGTCCATCACATATTCCTGCAGCAATTGCTATTACATTTTTGACTGAAGTTCCAATCTCGACACCTACTACATCACTGTTTGTATAAACGCGAAAGTATTCAGTTATAAATGTCTCCTGGACTTCAGTGGCCAGTTTAATATCCTCAGATGTGACCACAACAGTAGTTGGCAGATTCCTTGCTACTTCTTCGGCGTGACTTGGCCCCAGGAGTAGGGCAATTGGAGGTTCGGTAAACACATCCCTTAGGATTTCACTACCTCGCATAAGCGTTTCGTTTTCAATGCCTTTTATTACACTTACAATTGGTGTTCCGGGGATATAATAGCTTTTAAACGGTTGAAGAGTTTTCCTGACATAAGGAGTTGGTATAGATACTACTATGAGGTTGGTTTGATCTTGTGCGGCTTCAATATCTGACGTTATCTTCAGACCAGGGGGGATTTTGATACCCTTCAGGTATTTTTTATTTTCTCTTTCTGACTTTAAGAATTCGACATAGTCTGGCGTTGAGCCCCAAAGAGTAACATCGTGTCCCTTGCTGTGCAGTACAAGTGCAAGTGCAGTACCCCAGCCGCCTGTACCCAGAACTGTTACTCTCCTAATCGTTTTTGGATTTTCCATAAAAGGATCTGTTTATCTGTTTTGAGTTTTAATATAGCATTTTGCTCTTTTAGGAAGGGAAAGCAGTCAGGAAATATTAATCATCAAAATCGGTGAGGTCTTTGTATAGAGGGTAAGTTGCACAAAATGCCACAACCTCACTTTTAATTTCTTTCAACTTGCTATCATCATTATGGGCAGTTATTGCCAAGTCAATCCAGTTGGCAATTTTTGACATTTCTGACTCTTTCATGCCACGCGTCGTAACAGAAGGTGTACCCATTCTTATTCCGCTTGGGTCATTCGCAGTTCTTTTGTCAAATGGGATCATATTCCTGTTAAGAATAATGCCTGCTTTTTCCAGGGTTACCTGTGCTTCCGTTCCGGAGATGTTCTTGTTTGAAAGGTCTATGAGGAAAAGGTGGTTATCAGTGCCTCCTGAAACTATAGTATAGTCCTTGCTTTGAAGCTCGCTACAAAGTTTATTTGTGTTCTTAAGTGTCTGAACCTGAGCGTCTTTGAATTCTTGTGTTTTCGCCTCCTTGAATGCTACTGCTTTTGCCGCTATAACGTGCATCAACGGGCCGCCCTGTATACCGGGGAAGATTTGTTGATCTATTTTGGTAGCATATTTAGACTTGCACATGATTATTCCGCCCCTCGGACCTCTGAGCGTTTTATGTGTTGAGGTAGTTACGAAGTCAGCAAGTGGTACAGGGTCCTGATGCAGGCCTGCCACAATCAACCCGGCTATATGAGCAACATCTGCTAATAAAAGAGCACCTACTTCATCCGCAATTTTTTTAAATTCTGCGAAATCGAGTTCTCTTGGGTAAGCGCTTGCTCCTGCAATTATCATATGCGGATTACTCTCTTTCGCAAGTTCCCTTACTTTGTCATAATCTATATATCCGGTCTTTTCGCTTACACCGTAGGTAATCTTTTCGTATAACTGCCCTGAAAAATTCTTTTTGAAGCCGTGTGTAAGATGTCCTCCATGTGAGAGATCCATACTCAAAATCTTATTTCCCGGAGATAGCGAAGAAAACAATACGGCCATATTTGACGACGAACCTGAATGCGGTTGGACATTAACATGCTCTGCTCCAAATATATCCTTTGCCCGCTGAACAGCAAGCTTTTCAGCTATGTCAATCTCTCCACAACCGGCATACCATCGTTTGTCAGGGTAGCCTTCAGCATATTTATTAGTCATTATTGAGCCTTGCGCCTGCATTACCGCAGTACTGCAGTAATTCTCAGAAGCAATCAATTCAATATGTGTTTGCTGTCGTTTAACTTCGTCGTGGATTGCCGCGTAAATTTCAGGGTCTACATCTTTTAGAGTATTCATAATATTAGAATGTGTTTAGTTTAAAAATAGTTAAAGAAGTTAAAATAAATCTATTTGCCTATCTTCCATTTCAAATATGACGTAAGGAAATCATCAATTTCTCCATCAAGGAATGATTGTGCTTTACCAGTCTCTGCCCCTGTTCGTAAGTCCTTTATCATTGTATATGGCTGCAGCACATAAGATCTTATTTGATGGCCCCATGCAATATCACCTTTTTCATCATATGCATTGGAAAATTCTTTCTCGCGTTCCTTCTCTTTTATTTGATATAGCTTCGATTTTAACATTTTCATGGCCGTAGCTCTATTTTTGTGCTGCGACCTGTCGTTCTGGCACTGTACTATTATACCTGTTGGTATATATGTAATTCTCACAGCAGAAGATGTTTTGTTGACGTGCTGACCTCCTGCGCCGGAAGAACGGTAAGTATCTATTTTTAAATCTTTTTCGTTTATTTCTATGTCTATTTCAGTATCTATTTCAGGGATTACATCAACAGCTGCAAATGAAGTGTGTCGCCTGCTATTGGAATCGAATGGTGATATACGTACCAGACGGTGAGCGCCAATCTCGGATTTTAAATAACCGTAAGCGAAACTGCCTTTAATTATGGTAGCGACCCTTTTAACCCCTGCTTCTTCGCCGGGCAGAAGATCAATCGTTTCCATGGAAAAGTTGTTTTTTTCTGCCCACATACTATACATTCTCAGCAGCATAGACGCCCAGTCACATGATTCAGTGCCACCTGCTCCAGCATGTATGTTAAGATATGCGTTACAGGAATCATTCTGCCCGTTCAGCATCATACGTAATTCCAACTTCTCAAGCTTTTGGGTAAATGATTGAAGTTCCTTTGCTATCTCTGCATCTAGCTCTTCGTCGCTCTCTTCTTCTGCAAGTTCTGACAATTCGACGACATCATTGAGCGACTTCTGTAACTCATGAAAAGGCACGGTTAATTCTTTTAATACCTTAAGCCTTTTAACGGTAGATTGCGCTTTCTCCTTATTGCTCCAGAAATCCGCATTTTCCAGCTGCTTTTCTATCTCTACCTGCTCCTCTTCCCTGGAAGTCAGGTCAAAGAGAGTCCCTTAAATGTACGAGCCTGTTTTTTAGTGGATTTAGCTGCTTTTCTGTGCTATTGATCATTTTCAACCTCTTATTATCAAATGGTTTCCTGATTTCGAGCCGAAATTATAGTTTATGGAAATATTAAAGTCAAATTGTTTTTAGCAGCAGAAAATATTAGTTGAAATGACACGAAAAATCAGGTAAATTGACTGTTTCCCATAATACGTGGAAA
>JABGRF010000246.1:32821-36584 GCA_018648405.1 Candidatus Scalindua sp. | reverse complement strand
CCATATCGTCAGAGAAACAAATTTCAAGTTGTAGAGTAACGTTTGTGAAATACAATGGTATCTATATTTATTAGAAGATTGTCATAAAAAGGATATATTATGGAAATACAACTGGTTGGTGTTGTCGGGGCGGGAGTTATGGGAAGAGGTGTAGCACAGAATCTCTCTCAGTCCGGATTTAAGGTAATTTTAATTGACGTATCAGAGGAAATTCTCAAAAAGGCTGGAGAGGAGATAAAGCAGAATCTACGTTTCCAGGTGATGATGAAAAAGTTGGATGAGTCACAAACCCCTGAGAGTATTCTTGACAATATTGTTTTTACTACGAATTTTAAACTCCTCGAAAAATGTGACTATGTAATCGAAAACGTAACGGAAAAATGGGATATAAAAAAAGATGTGTATGCTCAGTTGGAGACGTTCTGTCCGGAAAGTTGTATCTATGCCGTTAATACATCCGTGATACCGATTACCCGTATTGGATCTGTAACCAGACGTCCCGGACAAGTAATCGGTATTCATTTTATGAACCCGGTTCCCATGAAGACCATGGTAGAAGTTATACGTGGATATCATACTACAGACGAGACTATTGAGACGACAAAGAACCTATTGTCCCGGATGGGGAAAGAGGTCGTGTTGGTAAATGATTCTCCTGGGTTTGTTTCTAATCGGGTACTTATGTTGACCATTAACGAAGCAATATTCCTGGTTCAGGATCAAGTTGCACCCGCAGAGGATGTAGACAAAATCTTTAAAGGTTGTTTTGGCCATAAAATGGGACCTCTTGAGACAGGGGATTTAATCGGGCTTGATACAATTCTATATTCGCTGGAAGCGCTTTGTGACAGTTTTAACGACGACAAATACCGCCCAAGTCCATTACTCAAGAAAATGGTTGATGCCGGTTTGCACGGTCGTAAAAGTGGGCAGGGGTTTTATACTTATTAGTATTCAGATTTACCTGTACATTGTGTTAATTTCATATCCTAGGTAAAGAGAGAACAGGAAAATTTTATTTAACTATTAGAGGTGAAATACATGACTGATGATACAATCAAAGAGAGGATAAGAACCTTTCTTTTTAAACATATAAAAGACAATGAATTGTCGAATGATGAGAATCTTTTTGCGTCGGGTTTGTTAAATTCCCTGTTTGCAATGCAACTTGTAATGTTTACAGAAAAAGAGTTTCAGGTAAAGGTTGAGAACGAAGATCTTGATCTTAAGAATTTTAGTACTATAAATGCCATTGACGAGTTTGTCAGGAGAAAACTTTGATGGTAGTAGCATAATTAATCACTGCTTATTGGTAAAGTATATTTATATGACGTGCTGGCACCTCTAATTTTTCAGCATGAAGATCACTTATTAAAAAAATAAGTTCAAAATAAATTGTTGAAGGAGAGATAATTGAAAATAGAGTTAACAACTGAACAACTGGAGCAACAGGAGGTGTTCAGAGTGTTTGTCGACAAGGAGGTTGTACCTTGTGCAGATCAGTTTGATAAGGAAGAGCGGCTTCCTTCTGAATTAATCGGAAAGATTGCTGAAAATGGATTTCTGGCGGCGACTATTCCTGAGAGCAATGGTGGTAAAGGAATGGATATGGTTACTCATGGTCTTCTTTGTGAGGAGTTTGGTAGTGGTAGCGCATCTGTACTCAGTTTGTTTACGGTTCATGGGATGCTTGCGCAGGCAATATTACAGTGGGGAAGCCCTGAGCAAAGATCTCATTTGCTACCCCAGTTGGCATCCGGTAAGAAAATAGGAGCTTTCGGTCTGACTGAGCCAGATATAGGAAGTGATGCGAAAAGTGTGCAGACCACGGCAAAGTTAGATGGTGCCTCATATGTGTTAAACGGGACAAAGAAATGGATTTCGTGTGGACAGATTGCAGACATTTTCTTAATTATTGCTCAATGCGAAGGAAAGCCGACTGCTTTTCTTGTGGAAAAGGATTGTCCCGGACTTACGATAAAACCGATCACTGGCTTGCTGGGTTTTAAAGCGGCCATGCTGGCAGAGCTCTCTATAGAGGAGTGTTCAATACCACAGGAAAATCTTGTAGGACGCATAGGATTTGGGTTTTCACATGTCGCAGGAACTGCTTTAGACTATGGCCGGTACTGTGTTGCGGCTGGTTCAGTGGGGCTTGCCCGTGCCTGTCTTGAAGCATGCCTGTCGTATACTAGTGAACGGCAGCAGTTTGGTTCATTATTGAAAGGTCATCAATTGATACAACAAATGCTGACAAATATGATTGCCGGAATACAGGCTGCTCGATTGCTCTACTTTCAAGCAGGTTACCTTAAGGATACACTAGATCCGGAGTCTATTACTGCATCTGCAATAGCAAAATATTTTGCATCTACTATGGCTGTTAAAGCGGCAAGCGATGCCGTGCAAATTCATGGTGCGAATGGTTGTAGTGATGAATATCCTGTGCAAAGATATTATAGAGATGCAAAAATTATGGAAATCATTGAGGGAAGCAATCAGATGCAACAGATTATGATTTCTAAATATATTGGTATAAGTGCCAGGAAAAAGGGAAGAAAGTAAGCAATATGTTAGTTTTGATGCACAAATATCCAGTAAATAACATATGTAAAAGTCTTGCAGGAATATTCAGGGAAAATTAGTGGAAGAGAATAAGGTAAAATGTCTGGTTTGGGATCTGGATAATACTCTGTGGGATGGAACGCTCCTGGAAGGGGATGATGTTGAACTAAAGCAAAATAATATACATATTATAAAGACACTGGATAGCCGCGGTATATTACAGTCAATTGCCAGTAAGAACGACTACACTAAGGCAATGGAAAAACTGCACGACCTTGGCCTGGAAAACTATTTTCTTTATCCACAGATTAGCTGGAACTCCAAATCACATTCCATCAAGCGTATTGCAGATTCGTTTAATATAGGAATAGACTCCATCGCATTTATTGATGATCAACCTTTTGAGCGGGAAGAGGTAAAATTTACTCATCCTGATGTTCTATGTATTGATGAAAATAACCGGGACTGTCTACTGGATATGCCGGAAATGAATCCACGGTTTATCACAGAAGATTCAAAGATCAGACGGCTCATGTATCTCAGTGATATTGAGCGGAATAAGCAGGAAACTGAATTTGTTGGACCAACGGAAGAATTTCTTGCATCTCTTGGAATGAAATTGACCATTTCCGAGGCAAAGGAGGATGACTTACAGCGTGCCGAAGAGTTAACAGTAAGAACCCACCAATTGAATACTACAGGTTATACGTATTCTTACGATGAACTGAATTTTTTTCGTTGTTCAAAAGAGCATCTTCTCCTGGTAGCGTCTCTTATTGATAGGTATGGAACATACGGAAAAATTGGACTGGTACTTGTCGAATGCAGTATAGAATGTTGGAATATTAAATTACTTCTGATGTCCTGTCGTGTTATGTCAAGGGGAGTGGGAGGCGTATTAATAACTCACTTAAGGAATCAGGCAAAAAATGCCGGTGTTCGTTTGCAGTCGGAAATGATCTCAAATGATAGAAACCGTATGATGTATATGACCTACAAGTTTTCTAATTTTGTAGAAAAGAAGAAGAAGGGAGATCTTGTTATCTTTGAAAATGACTTAACGAATATTCCTGGATTTCCCGAATATATGAAAGTAGCAACTGAACATTGTAGTGAGTGATTTAGTGAGCAAATAGGGCGGCCTTGGATCTGCCTTACGTAACTAGCACAGAATGCTTCAATATTTGTAAGTGGTAAT
>JABGRF010000246.1:30155-32721 GCA_018648405.1 Candidatus Scalindua sp. | reverse complement strand
GAATATGACAAACGTAATAGACTGTGTTGTCGTGGGGTTCTATGAGATACCAGTTGGAGGGCTTATTACTGCTAGCCAGAAAACGCACAAATACAACGGTACATATCGGCATTATTTAGCAAATACCCTTGATATTAGTGGCGACCGTATTACCTATCCTGAATTCCTGAATCATGTTATTACATCAGCTACCGGTGAGTCACGTGGTCTGCACGTAAGTAGAATGCCGAACCTGGGTGCATGCTATTTAACAAGTTATCTTCGTAAAAGATCTTTTCAGGCAGAACATGTTAATTTTTTTAACCAGGACCGTGAACGTCTGAAACAGTTACTGGCACAAAATCCGAAATCAGTAGCGATTACAACTACATTTTATGTTGATCATCAGCCGATCAGAGCACTCGTTGATTTTATTCGCCAATATAATCAGGATACAAAAATTATCGTCGGTGGTCCTCATGTTTTTAATGTCATTAATGATTATGATATTGCGGCTCAAGACATGCTGCTCTCTTTAATGGGAGCTGATATCTTTATTTTCAGTAGTGAAGGTGAGCTTACACTGAGTAGGGTTTGCGCTGCATTACAGAAACCGGAACCTGACTTCTCCTCTATTCCAAATTTAATAATTTTAGATAAAGACGGTAAATTGTGTCACACGAAAATAGAAACTGAAAATAATAATTTAGATGAAAATGTTATTGACTGGAGAGGTTTTAATAAGGAATTGCTGGTGCCTACAGTACAAACAAGAACGGCAAGGAGTTGTGCCTTTCAATGTTCATTCTGTCGTTATCCCTATAATGCTGGAGAACTTGTACATATAGACCTCGGTCTTGTAGAGAAGGAGTGCGACTATCTCCATTCAATTGGAGTCAGTCAACTTCTTTTTATTGACGATACTTTCAATATTCCTCTGGATCGATTTAAAGCCCTTTGCCGTATGTTGATCAAAAACAAATATAATTTTAACTGGTTCTCCTATTTTAGATGTGCAAATGCTGATGAAGAGGCTTTTGATCTGATGGCAGAGGCTGGTTGCACGGGAGTCTTTCTTGGTATTGAATCAGGAAGTCATCCGGTGCTCAAGGCAATGAATAAAGGAGCGGATCCTGAGAAATACCGGCATGGTATTCAGTCTCTGAACGATCGCGGTATTATCACTTTTTGTTCTCTCGTTGTCGGCTTTCCGGGAGAAACGGAAGAGACCGTACGTGAGACCTTTGATTTTGTCAGGGAAACAAAACCAAGTTATTACTGCCTGGAACTTTTTTTCTGTGATTTGAAGGCTCCGATTGGAAAGAAGAGTGCTGAATACGGACTGAAGGGAGCTGCGTACAATTGGAAACATAACACAATGGACTGGAAGCGTGCGACGGAGCTGGTGGAAGAGGGGTATCGTACCATTAAGGAGTCTGTCATTCTGCCGTTGTACAGCTTCGATCTCTGGTCTATTGCGTATCTCATGGGCAAGGGAATGGAGAAAGAAAAAATCAGGGAGTTTTTAAAGATCTCCTCTGAAATCCTTGTCAGGGGTTTTACGGAATCAAATTTTGATATTACTGATCAGGAACAAAGAGCTGTATCGATATTTAAAAAATAAAGGAAGGATGTTCCGTAATGCTTTCTCCTTCATTGGAAGAGTTTCAAAAAGCTCAAGCTATTCTCCAATCTCAAATAAAACCTACATTGCTTCGCTATTCTGAGTGGCTTTCAAAAGAACTGCTGGCGGAAGTATATCTAAAATTTGAATTTCTTCAACCTGGCAGGTCTTTTAAAATTCGTGGGGCCATGAATACCCTGTTGTCCCATAGTGAAAAACCATCCTGTGTTATTGCGTCAAGTGGTGGAAATCACGGAATTGCGGTGACAGTTGCTTGCAACGGAATTGGGGTACCATGTTGTATCATCCTTCCGGAAAGTACGTCTCAGCATAAGATTTCTGTTTTGCGGGAACTCGGGGCTGAGGTTATAGTGCATGGGATTGATTGGGACGATGCCCACTCTTTTGGTACGGGCCTTTCCAATGAAAGAAATGGATTGTATATTCATCCGTTTGCTGACAGGGCTGTTATTATCGGGCAGGGTACTATTGCCCTTGAGCTTGTTGAAGAGCTACCTTCTTTCGACGTAGTGATAGCATCTGCCGGTGGAGGAGGGCTTGTTTCAGGGATAACTCTGGCGCTGAAGGCCCTTGGCATGAAGGAATATGTGGAAGTTGTTTCGGCGGAAACTTCCGGAGCGGATTGTATTGCTCAATCAGTTCGGGCAAAAAAAATTGTAGAACTTCCCACCATCACTTCAATTGCAAGGTCATTGGGAGCGAAGAAAACCACTCCCTTCATCTTTGGAACGGTTTCCAGTCTGGTCGACAGATGCACAGTACTTTCAGACGAACAGGCTGTTTCTGCTCTGTTTCAATTTTTGGATGAGGAAAAATCTCTGATAGAACCCGCAGCGTCTTGCAGTATTGCTGCTGCTCTTGAGAATCGAGATTATCTCAAAGGTAAAAAAATAGTTATTATCGTATGCGGAGCAAATATTCATCTGAAAGAGGTTCTGGAAT
>JABGRF010000246.1:26477-30055 GCA_018648405.1 Candidatus Scalindua sp. | reverse complement strand
TGGAATTGACATAATCCAAAATTATATCTGCTGCTCTTTTGGCGCCACCGGAGTTCCGGCAGGCGTCACCAATACGTTTGCTGTTATTCCGATAGGATGGGTCAGACAGGATTTTATTGGCATTTTTCCGCAGGGTTTGAGGTGTTACTTTTCCAGGTTTCAGGCGTATTCCTGCGTGCTGCTCTGCTATACGAATCGAATTGAGATCCGTCTCAAATGTTGTTGGCACTGCAAGCATTGGTACTGCATACCAAGCGCTTTCACGAGCTCCTCCCATTCCCCCATTCATGATAAAGAGATCGGTTTTGGAAAGAACATCAAGTTGTGGCAATAAACCATCCTTTTTAAGACTCCAGATAATGAAATTATCTGGCACGTCCTTAAGATCATTTGGTTCTGTGCTGGCACTCAGGTTAACAAGTACTTGATACTCAGAATCCCTAAAAGCTTCTAAGCAATCCAGAAAAAACTGTTTGCCCGGGTCACAAATTGTACCGAAACCGATATATATGAGTTTGTCCCTGAGCTTTTCAAGTGGAAAGTTGTGGTCGCTTGGACGGGTATGTACTGAACCTACAAAATGATAGGTCTTATTCAGGGCTTCGGCATTAGGCTGAAGCTCAGCAGGGGTATGACATATGTTTACCCCTTGTGGGTTAGTAAAAGTATCCATGAAAGAGATAGGAGTAAGGTTGTATGTTTTACGTAACTTACGTTCAAGTTTTCTGAATACCAACATGCATTTGAGCGATTTAAAAAACATTTCTGGCATATCCATCCAGTATCCCCTGTTTGCAAGAACAACACGCCAGGTAAATGCGGGAGTGTGTATGGAACATATGGCCGGAACTTTTAGAATACCTGCGATTATCCTACCCCAGAGACAAAGCGAATCGTGAACGATGTAGTCCGGCTTCAGTTCTCTGATTTCGTCTATGAGTTTTGGGATCCACTCCAGGGAGCACCAGGTGAGCATTACGGCCAGACCAAGTTCATGGTGATAGGGGTAATCCACCATTGGTCCCTCATAGGGCTGTATGTCAGGATAAGGACGGAAAACTGCACCCAAGGCTTCAATTTCTTCCTTGAAACGTGGTGACTCATAGTAGATTATCTCCTCACCTCGACTCACCAGTTCCCCGACCATTCCATAAGTTGCAATAACATGGCCCCCTCCGGATACATTTAAAAAAACGGCTTTACCCATAATTAGTAATGTCCTTTATTGTTATTCTTCCAACCAGACTGAAGGAAGTTTTTCCATTATTTCAATATTTTCAAAATTCTTTGTTTCCCTTACACCCACCTTTTTCACCCAATTTACCATTTTTTTTACTCCATTTTCAAGAGAAGTAGTACTCTCTCTCTCAAAAACTTTCATTGCTTTGGAGTGATCAGAGTATGCGTGTTTTACTTCATTTCTAGCTGGAAGATATCTGATATTACCACTTAGGTCCAGGGCCTCCATAATTATCCTTGCCAGTTCATTTACCGCGTAATCCTTTTCCGCTCCGATATTAAAAATTTCATTATATGCACCGGGGATATCTACGCACCTGGCAATTGCGGGTACAATATCTCCTATATAGCTGAACGCGCGGGTTTGATTACCATCTCCAAAAATAGTGATCGGTTTATCTTGCAATAATTGGTTCATAAAAATACCTAACACGTTCCTGTACTTATCACCGATATTTTGATATTCACCATACACGTTATGGGGACGAAAAATGACATAATCAAGACCGAACATCTCCTTTGTTACTTTCAATTCTTGTTCAACTGCCAGTTTTGCAATTCCATAAGGATCTTCCGGTTGTGGTATCATATTTTCCGTCATGGGTAATTGTCCTTGTCCATATACTGCAATCGATGACGTAAATACAAAACATTTTATTTTATGTTTTACTGATTCGTTGATGAGGTTAACGCTGCCGACAAGGTTGTTCATGTAATTGAAACGTTTGATGAAATGACTCAGTCCTTCAGCCGCATAGGCTGCTAAATGATACACATAATCAATCTTGTTTTTGGCAAAAATGTTACTGATGAGTGTATAATCGGTGATTGATCCTTCGATAAATGTTGCTTTTGGGTCAACGTTTTCAATGAATCCACCACTCAAGTCGTCAAGCACAATGACCTCATGCCCATATTCAAGCAGCTCTTTCGTTACGTGGGCGCCGATAAAACCTGCTCCTCCCGTAACCAGTGATAATGGTTTATCTTTCATAACTATTCAGAAAAACTATCTGAAATGTTGGATTTCTGTTGCAACTTTATACGGTATGGTATGTTGGAAATAAACAGTACTTCAGAACGGCACATTTAAATATACACAACAAAAAGTCAAACATCAATTTTCTTTTTGGAATTATAGAAGAACTCTCTTTTGGTTAAAATAAGCACCTTTATTATCTCCTGCATATTTTTTGACATTTAAAAACTAGAAGATAAAGGCAGAGAGTAATGGTATAATCATTTTATTGACAAATCCATTTAATAGTTGTTGAATGTGGCAGTTTTTTGTGTCTCATGGAGGAGACGTAAAAGTAGAAAACTTAATGTCGGATTAATTCCATTTGAGTTATACATATTCCTCTTATCTTGAAAATAAAACTTCCGTTTTTTATTGAAATATTACAAAATACAAAGCAATGCTTGTGTTAATGAGTTTCTCATAAATATACAGGTGGATGAACAGAGTGCGCTTTTATGAACAATACTGCCTTAAAAAATGAAAAGAAGCCAAGAACTCCGGTAGCCATTATTGGTATTGGATGTAGATTTCCAGGTAATGCCGACAGCCCTGAATCATTTTGGAAAATGCTTTGTTCCGGAGTAGACGCTATTTCCGAGGTGCCTCAAGACAGATGGAACTCGCAGGCTTTTTACTCTCCAGATATTGGAAAACCAGGGTTTATGCCAATTCATCAAGGTGGTTTTCTAAACAATATAGATCTATTCGATGCAGACTTTTTCGGGATTTCCCCGAGGGAAGCTGCTTATATTGATCCCCAACAACGTTTATTATTGGAAGTGGTCTGGGAAGCGCTGGAGAATGGTGGCCTGGTACCTGCAAATCTGGTTGGTTCAAGAACTGGTGTATTTATTGGGAAATTTGCAATGGAGTATCACCTGATGCAGTTCAGCGAAATGCAACGGGAACTCATAGGTCCTCATTCAAGTACCGGTACTCTCGGTACGCTGCTCTCCAACCGTATTTCACACTGGTTTGATTTTCAGGGTCCAAGTATTGCTCTCGATACCGCTTGTTCTTCATCTCTCGTAGCAGTTCACCTTGCATGCCAGAGCCTCTGGAGCGGAGAAAGTGATCTTGCTCTGGCGGGTGGTGTAAATATTATTTTTAAACCCGAGTGGACTCTTGCTGCCGCAAAAGGTGGTTTTTTATCGGTTGATGGTCGATGCAAAGCATTTGATAAACGAGCAAACGGGTATGTGCGTTCTGAAGGAGCCGGAATCGCTGTCTTGAAGCCGTTACCTGATGCTCAACGAGATGGTGATCGTATATATGCTGTGATACGGGGTAGTGCAGTGAATCAGGATGGTCATACAAG
>JABGRF010000246.1:0-26377 GCA_018648405.1 Candidatus Scalindua sp. | reverse complement strand
CCAAATCTCCATTTTGAAACACCAAATCCGGCGATCCCTTTTGATGAATTGAGACTGAAAGTTCCTACTGAAATTGAGTCATTTCCTGATAATGCAGAATCTAACTTTGCGGGTGTTAATTCCTTCGGGTTTGGTGGTACCAATGCCCATGTAGTACTGGAAGAAGCGGCACCTGTTGCTGAAAAGAGAGGAGTTGAGATACCTCAAAGAGGAGGTTTTGTATATCAACTCTCTTCCCGTTGTGAAAAAGCTCTCCAGGACTTGGCAATGTTGCACTTGCCACTCTTTAATGATGATAGTTTAGAACTGTACGATATTTGCTATAGCGCATGTTTACGCCGGGATCATCACAACTACCGACTGGCTGTAACTGGAAAAACAAAGGAAGATATTGCCGAAAACTTACGTCTCTATCTGGAAGCTGGAAAAGCTCCCGGTGCTTATGCAGGGGTTGTGGAACAGGGGCAACAAGTTAAACTCGCTTACGTTTTCTCCGGTATGGGGCCTCAATGGTGGGCAATGGGTCGCGAACTCCTGGAAGAGGAGCCACTGTTTACGGAAGTAATAAAAAAATGTGATCAGCTACTTGGTAAACTTGCGGACTGGTCTTTATGGGAGGAGTTAACTGCCGATGAAAAGGATTCACGTATTGATGAAACCCAAATCGCACAACCTGCCATATTCGCTGTTCAGGTAGCTTTGGCAGCATTGTGGCGTTCGTGGGGGGTACTGCCTGGAATCGTCGTAGGTCACAGTGCAGGTGAGATAGTGGCGGCCCATATTGCGGGGGCTTTGAGCCTGGAAGACGCTATATGCATTATCTATCACCGTAGTCGTTTGCAACATGAGACGGAAGGTGAGGGAAGAATGTTGGCTGCCGGACTACCTGTTATGGAGGCGGAACTCCTGATAGAGGAATATAAAAACCGGGTATGTATTGGTGCTATAAACAGTCCCGGTTCTGTAACTCTGGCTGGTGATGAGGATGCCCTGATAGAAATAGAAAAGGTACTTGAACAAAAAGATGTTTTCAGCCGTTTTGTTCGTGGCAAAGTACCGTATCATAGCCAAAAAATGGATCGTTTAAAATCAGAATTGATTAAGTCCATTCAAGGAATTACACCGAAGACAACAACGACTCCTCTCGTTTCCACGGTTACAGGGCATTTGATCAGCGGACTTGAATTAACCCCTGCATACTGGTTCAAAAATATCAGGGAAACCGTGCAGTTTGAACCTGCAATAAGAGAATTGATAAAATCAGGTTTTCTTACCTTCCTGGAACTGAGTCCTCATCCAGTGTTAGCATCCTCTATCACTGAAACCCTTATACATCTTGATAAAATAGAGGGCAAGATACTACCTTCCATACGCAGGAAAGAACCGGAGCAGATGTTGATGCTGGAAAGTATTGCAGAACTTTATACCATAGGATATCCGGTGGATTGGAGCAGATTGTATCCTCAACATAGGGCATTCATACAATTACCTACCTATCCATGGCAAAGAAAATCGTATTGGGTAGAATCAGAAGAATCACGAGAGCATAGACTTGGCCATAGCTCCAGACGCACCTCAATGGCACGTGAAGTTCATCCGCTACTGGGAAGTCGTTTTAATATTGCTCACCCTGCCTGGGAAAAGATAATGGATTTGGATTCTTGCGGATATATTAAAGATCATAACGTTGGGGGAAGTGTCGTTTTTCCCGGGGCAGGATATGTGGAAATGACTCTTGCCTCAGCCAGGGAAGAGTTCGGTGAAGGCCCTTATCATATAGTAGACATCGAATTTCAAAAAGCACTCTTTCTACTGGAAAATGAGGTCGTATCTTTACAACTAATTCATGAACCGCACGGCAATAATAATAACAGCCAAGATGCCTTTAATATATACAGTACCGGCAAAGAAAAAAAACGATCATGGAGTCGACACTGCACTGGAAGGTTTGTTGTTGGTAGTGGTATTTTACCAGGAGACATATCTCTTGAGGATATACGCAATAGATGTTCCAGGTTAATCTCAAGTGAGAATTGTTATGAGCGTTTTAAAGAGAGAGGTCTGGAGTATGGCCCTCTTTTCCAGGGGATTAAGAGCTTATACACGGGCAATCATGAGGCCATAGGTAATATTATACTTGATGACTCATTAAACGCAGATTCAGAGAATTACCTGCTGCATCCTTCAATCCTTGACGCCTGCTTTCAGGTTTTTCTGGGGGTACTGGAGTTTGCCGGGGACGTGGAATCTCCCGGTATGTACCTGCCGGTACTGATCGATGGACTCTGTTTTTACAATAAACCTGGTAACGATTCATGGTGCCATGCCAAAATTAATGAACAAAGCCCTGTGCATATAAAAGGCGATATACAACTATTTGATACTAAGGGAAGCCTTCTGGTTGAGATTAAAGGCTTTAAGTGTCAATCATTAGAAAAATTAGAAGAAGGCGCCCTTGGGCAAATGCGTGGCACTCTTTTTGGTTATAAATGGATACATGACAAAGGTGATTCAGAAGGAAAAGATTTTTCAGATAAATCAAAGCAAGAATCGAGTACTTGGATCATTTTGGCAGACAAAGATAACATTGGCGATAAGATATCAGATCATCTAAAAGAGATAGATGAAATACCGGTAATGGTTTTCCCGGGACCATCTTATCAGAAAATAAATAGTAACCATTTTCAAATCAGACCAGACAATCTTGAGGATATGCAGACTGTTATTAATTCCATTTCAGTAAACCAATCACATTGCAGAGGTGTAATTTGCCTCTGGGGTATTGACGAAACTTCAGATGATGAAACTACTCCGGAATCACTGAAGAAATCTATGGAACTTGTCTGTGGTAGCGTCTTAAGTCTGGTAAAGACTCTTTCTGATGTTCCCTGGAAAAAACCTCCGCGTCTTTTCCTCATCACAAAAAGAGCAGAGGTGGTTGATGCGGAAGATACATCTGTTTCAATGGAACAATCCGTGTTGTGGGGATTGGGTCGTGTAATAATGAATGAATATCATGAATTAGGATGTACTCTGTTGGATATAAATACTGATGGCAATTTTGACTTGCAATTCCTTTTTCAAGAAATCTGGAACTCTTCTCAGAATAATGGGCATGAAGACGAAATTGCTATCCGGGGTACATCACGTTATATCCATAGATTAATGCCTCTTGAGTATGACTCTTTTGAAAGGATCCCGACCATTCAAGCATTTGAGACATACGAAGGCAAACCGGATAGTAAAAATACTTTATCCGGCACAGCGAAACAATTGGAATTACATACCAACAATGGTGAAGTACAGATACATGCTACTGGCCTCAATTTTAAGGAGTTAACTGAGGCTATGAATGTGCTGGATCTGGAGAACATGAAAGACTCTTTCCCCAAAAAATTTCAGTTTTTAGAAAATATTGAAAACAGTGAAAGCCCATTAGTGGAGGTTAAGGATACATCGTTGAAAGCCATACAGAATGATGATGGGGAGATAATGTTACGTGATGATGCCACCTATCTGATAACCGGTGGTTTAAACGGATTTGGACTTTCAACTGCCAAATGGCTTGTTGCTCGTGGAGCAAGGTATTTGGTACTCATGGGAAGAAGTGGTGCTTCTACAACGGAGGCAAAAGACACAATTGATTCCATGGAAAAAAATGGCGTTCATGTAATGGTCGCAAGAGTTGATGTCTCTTGTCGTGAAGAGGTTTCCAATGCTTTCTCTGATATAAGGAATAATATGCCGGAATTAAAAGGTATATTCCATTCTGCCAATGTGTATCACGATGCGATGTTGTTACAAATGGATATTGCTTCGTTTATGAAGGTATTGATGCCAAAGGCTTTTGGGGGTTACAATCTGCATAAAGAGACACTAAACGACAAACTGGACTTTTTTGTTCTTTACTCCTCTATATCGTCTGTAATCGGTAATCCCGGTCAGGGAAACTATGTTGCGGCAAACGCTTTTCTGGATGCGTTAGCACATCATCGCCATTCAATGGGATTGCCCGCTTTAACAGTTAATTGGGGGGCAATAGCAGACGTTGGCTATTTGGCTAAAAATATGGATGTCGAAGTACATCTGAAAAAGATGGGTATACATCCTATCGCACCGGAACAGGCGTTGAAGACACTCGGTGCTCTACTGACTGTAAAGCAGACAAATATTACTGTCGCTCAGATTGATTGGAAGAGGTGGTCAGAAACATACCAAACAGGGAAATCACCAAGGTTTTCTCTGGTGGTAGATTCCGGGGATGAGTCTGATGACGGTTCTCCAGTTGTCGAGGGATTTAAGTTTTTAGAGGAGATCAGCGATATTTCTCCTGAAAAACGGAACGATTTATTAATATCCCAGATTCAATGCATGGTAGCGGATGTACTTGGCATGAGCAATCCTGGTAAGATAGATACGAATGAGGGGCTATTTGAAATTGGACTGGATTCCATGCTGGCTTCTGAATTAAGAATCAATATTCAAAACGGTTTTGGTTGTACTCTTTCCCAAACGGTGCTTTTTAAGTATCCTACCATTGCAAAGTTTTCAGACTACTTACTATCGGAACTGTTTTCGGTGGAATCAGATTCTGAGAAAAAGGGAGTTGCTTCACTATCCGACTCCCTGGATGGCCTTTCCGAAGATGAATTAGCCGATCAATTGTCTCAAACATTGTCATCCTTGAAAGATGAGAAGACTATATGAAGGGATTGATTCATTTGTTTATGATAAATGAGTTCGACCCTGTAAGAGTGTGACACTGGATTTCCCCTTGGCATTAGCAATATAAGACGATTTTTAAAAATTATGAGGATTGCATGAAAGAGTATTCAAAAAAAGATAACCGTGAGCTGATCAAAAATGCACTTCTTGAACTGGAAAAGATGCGATCCCGGGTGAAGGTATTAGAGAAGCGGGAAAGAGATAGGATGGATCCTATTGCCATAATTGGTATGGGATGTCGTTTCCCTCATGGTGCTGATAATCCTCAGGCGTTCTGGAGCTTATTGCAGAACGGTATCGATGCGGTTACAGAGGTTCCATCAAACCGATGGAGTCTCGATGAATATTACGATATGGATATGGATGCTAAAGGGAAAATCTATTCCAGATACGGGTGTTTCCTTGATCAGGTAGACAATTTTGATGCAGATTTTTTCGGAATTTCTGCACGTGAGGCAGCTCTCATGGATCCGCAACAACGGCTTCTCCTGGAGGTTGCCTGGGAGGCGATGGAAGCCGCAGGACTAACAGGGCCACAATTAAGTGGCAGCAGAACCGGGGTTTTTGTTGGTGTAATGAACCAGGACTACTTGTGGCTTTTTCCCGAATTTGCCGATTTCGATATTCATACTGCAACAGGCAATTCGGCCAGTGTCATTGCAGGTCGGCTTGCCTATATTCTCGATTTACATGGCCCGGCCCTTGCGGTAGATACTGCGTGTTCTTCTTCCCTCGTATCTGTGCATCTTGCATGTCAAAGTCTGAGGCAGGGAGAGTGTGATATGGCGTTTGCAGGTGGTGTAAATATGATTTTGTCTCCAATCGTCTCCATTGCAGAATGTCGTGCACATATGCTTTCTCCCGATGGTCGCAGCAAAACATTTGATGCTGCTGCTGATGGTTATGGAAGGGGAGAGGGATGTGGTATGATACTTCTAAAGCGTCTATCCGATGCCTTGGCGGATGGCGATAGTATTGTTGGAATTATACGGGGTTCAGCGGTAAACCATGACGGGGCCAGTAGCGGCCTTACGGTACCCAATGAACTGGCACAGGAGGGAGTGATCCGGCAAGCCCTGACAAATGCGGGTATAGATTCGAGTCAGGTGGACTACCTGGAGGCCCATGGAACCGGAACTGCCCTTGGTGATCCTATTGAAATAAATGCCATAAATGCAGTCTACGGTAACAATCGATCTAAGGATGATCCTCTGTTCGTGGGATCTGTAAAAACTAATATGGGTCATCTTGAGGGAGCTGCAGGAATTGTCGCTTTTCTTAAAACCGCTCTTGCCATACAGCATGGTGAAATACCTCCACATCTCCATTATGAAACACCGAATCCAAATATCAACTGGAAGGATATTCCTATTCAGATACCGAAGTGTTCTACTGCATGGCCTTCAAACCGAATGGAAAAGAAGAGACGGATTGCGGGAATTAGCTCATTTGGTTTCAGTGGAACAAACGTACACGTTATCATAGAACAGGCGCCGGACATAGAAGACCGTAACATGATAAAAAAGGAGATCGAGAGTAAAGTACAGATACTGACACTTTCAGCAAAAAATAATAATGCGTTAAAGGAACTTGCAGTTAGATATGATAACTATTTTGAATCCAATCCTGAGATCTCCCTGGAAAACGTCTGCTTTACTGCAAACGCTGGTCGCACTCACTTTGAGTATCGTACCGCAGTAATCGGAGAAGCAGAGGGGGGATTCCAAAAAAAACTGAAAGAACTCTCCTTGCATGCTGACGTCGAAAAGTGTCCAGGATCTATTAAGCCGAAGATTGCATTTCTCTTCACTGGTCAGGGATCTCAATATACCGGTATGGGCTGGGAACTTTACGAGACCCGACCGGTTTTTAGAGAAGCGATGGACCGCTGTGATAAAATATTGAGTCAATACATGGACAAACCACTTCTGGAGATTTTATACCCTGATGAATTTAAAAAGAGAGATAAGGGAATTAAATATCAAACGGAGTCTACTGACATTATTCATGAAACTGCATATACACAACCTGCAATCTTTGCCATAGAGTATTCTCTGGCAGAGTTATGGAAATCATGGGGAATAGAGCCATCCGTAGTTATGGGGCACAGTGTGGGAGAAAATGTAGCAGCTCACCTGGCCGGAGTTTTTACATTGGAAGATGCGTTGAAAATGGTTGCTATGAGGGGATGCCTTATGCAGAGCCTTCCTAAAAATGGCAGGATGGTTGTCGCGCTTGCTAATGAGAGTCTGGTTGCCGAAACAATCCGGGCATATGAAGATCGTGTTTCCATTGCCGCTATAAATGGACCACAAAGTGTGGTTATTTCTGGAGAGCATGAAGCAGTGACAAAAGTAGTTAATTCGCTTCAGGAAAGCAGGATCATGGTAAGCGGTTTAAACGTCTCCCATGCCTCCCATTCTCCTCTTATGCGGCCTATTCTGGATAAATTCAGAAATATTGTCGAAGATATAACCTATACATCTCCTCGCATGGATATCGTTTCAAACGTTCCTGGCAAGTTAGTAAAAGATGAAATAACAAACCCTGCGTTTTGGGTGGATCACGTTGAAAAACCCGTAAGATTTGCGAACGGAATGACTGCACTTCATCAGGAAGGGTATGAAATATTTGTGGAGATCGGTCCGGGTTCAACATCCCTTGGAATGGGACGTCAATGCTTGCCAGATGGATTTGGAGAGTGGTTGCCCAGTATCCGTGAAGAAGTTTCCGATTTAAGACAGATGTATGAAAGTCTTGGTAGTTTATATGGAAAAGGGATTTCAGTGAATTGGAATGGTTTTTACTCCGATTCGTCGTTACGGCGTATTTCCCTGCCAACATACCCGTTTCAACGCAAGCGGCACTGGTTACCGGAGAAGGTTTCTGATCCCGGGAAACGTTATGAAAATTGGTTCTATGATATATCATGGAATGCACTGCCTTTTCCCGATACGGTTCCTCCACATGCCTGTTCCGGTCAGTGGGTTATATTTGAAGATACCGGCGGTGTCGGACATGATCTTGGGCTAACATTAGACTCAGTCGGAGTAACCTGCACTCGGGTAACTCGTGCAAATAGCACAGTACGTACCGGAGAAAATACGTTTACCGTCAATCCACAGGAACCAGGATCTTTTGAAGAACTTTTCAATATGATTTCTCTCAACCAGACATCACTGGAGGGAATAGTGTTTCTCTGGGGTCTCGATACAACACATACGGAACAACTTGAAATCTCTTCTCTTGAAAACGATATACGAATAACGCTGCACAGTACATTAGGGATTTTACAGTCTGTTGCCAGTAACGGTAACACCATTTCACCGCGTTTATGGTTGATTACACGAGGAGCTGTTTCTGTTCGGGAAGAAGACTCTCCCATTGCGGTATCTCAAAGCCCGCTTTGGGGTTTATCAAAGGTAATCCCTGTAGAACATCCGGAATTGTGGGGTGGAATCATTGACCTTGATCCACAGGCATCGACAGGTGAATGCGTGGATCAGTTATTATCATCCTTCAACCATCGAAGCCGAGACGACAGGGTATCTTTCCGAAATGGAATCCGCTATGTTGAACGAATGATCAGACAGCGGATGGATAAGAGTGTTCCCGGTTATTCAGTTACGTTAAGAGAAGATTCCTCTTATGTTATTACAGGAGGTATGGGGGGTATGGGACTGCGGACCGTCTCCTGGATGTTTGAACGGGGAGCACGCTGTTTCGTTCTGATCGGTAGGTCTCCAATGCCTCTTCGTGAAGAGTGGGAAAACCTTTTATCAGATCATCCGAAATTTGATGCAGTAAAAACTATCCGTTATATTGAAGAACAGGGAGGCAATGTTGTTACAACGGCTTTGGATATTGCAGACGTTAAGCAGGTAAGAGATTTTTTTCACGATTACCAATGCGGTGGGAAACCGCCTATTCGCGGAGTCGTTCATGCAGCAGGATTGTGGAATGACAGATCACTTATGAATATGGATATTGAAGTACTTGATTCCGTTCTCCACTCAAAAATTTTAGGGACATGGCTGCTTCATCAAATATCATCTGAATGGGAACTAGACTTTTTTATTCTATTCTCCAGTTTCTCTTCATTCCTCTCTACTCATGGGCAGGCAAATTATTCTGCAGGAAATATTTTCCTCGATGCCATTACGAGGCAGAGAGCAAAGCAGGGGAAGGCTGCTCTCTGTATCAACTGGGGTCCATGGTCAGAAGTAGGCTTCGGTGCTACAAATGATGGGATGAAAGCCCACAAGCGCCTTGACTCTTTTGGTATTGGAAGAATTAACCCGCAGCAGGGTTTCGAGATTTTGGATTATTTAATGTCTCAAAAGGCTGTTCAAGCAGGCGTTGTTCCAATTGACTGGGATCAAGTTGCCCGAGTTGATCCACTCTTATCAAGCGCTCCTTTTGTAGAAGATATTATAGGTGTTTCATCCGAATCTAATTTGTCCGTTGACTATGTTGCAGAACTACTCAAATCCCTGAACAACAAGAAATCGGAAGAGCAGAAGCAACTTATTCTGGCAAGTTTACGGGATATTGTTGCTGGAGTAATATTTTTACAACCGGAGGAAATTGATGCCGATAAACCATTGAATACACTGGGAATGGATTCACTTATGGCCCTTGAAATAAGAAATCGTATACGTCTAAGAACCGGTGTCAGCGTTTCAATTGCAGATATTCTGGGCAAGGCAAAAAATACCGAAGGCCTTGCGATGAGTATATTGGCGGAATTAAAAGTTAAATTACTGATACAAAAAGAGAAAATTAATTGTGGAAAAGAGATGGAGGAATTTACCATATAATCCCTGAAAAAATTATTTTATAACCGGGGGAAAAATAATTTTAGAGAATATAAATTACACTTATGCAAATATCAAATAAGACAACACAGACCCTTATTGATTTCCTTGATGAATTAGCAGCACTGGGCATACGACTTTGGGTCGAGGATAGTTCACTACGTTGCCGCGCTCCGATAGGTAAAATGACCGACGAGATACGCAGTCGATTAAAAGAGTACAAAACAGACTTGATTCGACTACTGGAGAAAGAAGGAGATGAGGATAAAGCGGCAAAATCCATGCTTCGTCCGGTTTTACGTGATGGAAACATTCCTCTCTCTTATGCTCAACAAAGCCTCTGGTTCCTACACGAAATGGAGCCGGAAAGTAAAGCTGCCTACAATGTCCGTGTTATGCTGAAACTCACTGGCACACTACAGGTTGACATGTGGAAACATGCTTTTCAGGAGATTGTCAATCGTCATGAACCGCTGCGTACCTGTTTTGAATCTGTGGAAGGCGAACCTGTGCAGCGAATACTTTCTACCGTGGAAGTTCCTGTAGAAATTATAGACTACAGTCATCTTAATCGGGAAGAGCAGGAAAATTCATCTAAATTTATTTTAGATAAAGAGGGAAAGTTTTCCTTTGATCTCACGAAAGCGCCCCTTTTTCGTACGATTTTAATAAAGGTTGATGACGGCTATTATATCATATTAAATGGGAGTCACTTAATAGCAGACGCCTGGTCGGCAAACCTTGTTCTGCATGAACTTTCTTTGATGTATGGCGCGCTTCTCGAAGGTCGTCAATTAAAACTACCAGAGTTAAATATTCAGTATGCGGATTATGTCTTTTACCAACGTCAATGGCTTCGGGGAGAAGATATTACTCCTCACCTTACATACTGGAAGGAACAACTTCGTGATTTGCAAACTTTAAACTTTCCAACAGACTATTGTTATCCTGAAATGCAAACATACGAGGGTGAATCTATACCGTTTCAATTGTCCAGAGAACTTTCCAATTCACTTCGTGATCTAAGCCGCAAGGAAGGAGTTACATTGTATACAACAATGCTGGCTGCCTTTGCCGTACTCCTCAATCGGTATTCGGGTGAAGAAGACATCCCCATCGGGGCCTCAATAGCAGGCAGAAACCTGAAGGAGGTGGAAGACCAGGTCGGTTTTTTTGTCAACCTCCTTGTTCTTCGTCATGATTTTACCGGAACCCCATCCTTTATAAAAATTCTTGAACGAGTACAGGATGTTTACCTGACGGGTATGAAACACAGTGATGTTCCTTTTGATTTGCTGGTGAAGGAGCTGCACCCAGTAAGGAGTCCTGGCCGCAATCCTCTTATTCAGTTTCTCTTTCTCTTTTTACAAAGTACTGACACCGGCGTGGAAGTCTCGGGAGCAAAATTGGAAACGATGCAGGTCCCCAGTGTGACTTCAAAGTTTGATTTCAGCCTTCATGTCGAGGACACGGGAGATATCATTTGCGGATTGATCGAATATAAAACGGCGCTATTTGATGCTTCTACAATTGTGGGTATTCTTGCAGGGTGGGAAAGAATATTGCAGTCAGTTGTACAAAACCCACAACTTCCAATAAGTGAAATCAGGATACTGTCGGATGAGGAAGAAAATGAATTAATAACGGATCGCAACAGAATTGATGAAGTTATGCCAATGCATGAAACCCTGCACGGATGGTTTACCCTGCAGGCTCGTCGTAATCCGGAGTCTATTGCTTTGTCTGCCGAAAAATCTTCCCTTACTTATTATGAGTTGGAAACGAAAGCCAACCGTCTTGCGAACTATTTAACTAGAAAGGGGGTTGGGCCGGAAACCCTCATAGGGCTCTACCTGGAGACATCACCGGAGATGATAATTGCCATTCTGGCAATATTAAAGGCTGGTGGTGCATACGTTCCTCTTGATCCGGAGTATCCTTCCGATCGTCCTTTGTACATGATAGACGACAGCCAAGCTCGTATCCTGATCTCTACCGAAGATATTGTGTCCCGGCTTAATATTAAAGGAAGTGAAATCGCTGTTATTTTACTGGATAAGGAGGTTGAGTCCATTCAGTCTGAGGAAGAAACACCGCCTCAAACGATTGTAAAAGGTGAAAATGCAGCGTACGTTATTTATACTTCCGGTTCTACGGGTGAACCTAAAGGAGTGATAGTAACTCACAAAAATGTTACACGACTTATGGGCGTTACTGAAGCACTCTACCAATTTAACGAGAGGGATGTCTGGACTCTTTTCCACTCAGTCTCATTCGACTTTTCTGTATGGGAAATGTGGGGAGCTTTATTATATGGTGGTCGCCTGGTAATTGTTCCTCCTCATACTCGTCGTTCGCCGGAAGATTTTTATCGATTATTGATAAATGAAAAAGTTACAGTACTCAACCAGACACCATCTGCTTTTACACAATTGATGATAGCGGATGAGAATCTAAATGAAAAAACCAGTTTAACCTCCATGAACTTGCGTTATGTTATTTTTGGTGGAGAGGCTCTCAACATAGCAGGCTTAAAACCGTGGTTTAACCGTCATGGGGATACGCGCCCACAACTTGTTAATATGTTTGGTATTACGGAAACAACCGTACATGTTACCTACAGACCTCTGACAAGGGAGGATGCGGAAGACGGTTCCGGAAGTTTAATTGGAAATAGACTATCTGATCTGACACTCTACATACTTGATCAAAGCCTTCGGCCTGTGCCTGTTGGTGTGATCGGAGAATTATACGTGGGTGGGTCTGGATTGGCACGAGGTTACCTTGGGAGAGCCGCCTTGACCAACGAACGTTTTATTGCCAATCCCTTTGGATCCGAAAGGCTCTATCGTACCGGTGATATTGCCCGTTGGACCAGGAGGGGAGATATTGAATATTGTGGACGTAATGATCATCAGGTGAAGATGCGCGGTTTTAGAATTGAGTTGGGAGAAATCGAATCCGTTCTCATGAAGCATGATCTGGTGCAGGATGCCATTGTCCTGATGAGAGAAGACAAACCTGGAGAAAAAAAGTTGACGGCATATCTGGTTCCCTCGTCTGAGAATGAAATAGACCCATCCAGCATCCGTAACCATTGCCAACGGAAGCTGCCTGAATATATGATACCCGTTGCTTTTGTTCCGATGAACGAATGGCCACTTACTGACAATAAAAAACTGGACAGAGCGGCATTACCCGCTCCTGATCAGGATACGTCGTTAGCGAAAACGACATATTCTGCTCCACGTAACGAAAAAGAGCGTATTCTTGCAGAGGTCTGGTCACAGGTTATGGAAATAAAGGAGATAGGGATTGACGATAACTTCTTTGATCTGGGGGGTGACTCCATACTTTCTCTGCGACTAATCGCTAACATCAGAAAAAAGGGACTTGCCTGCTCCTTAAAACAACTTTACAAATACCAGAATATTCGTCAGATGGCAAATGCACTTGATTTTTCAGAAGGTGAGGAAATTGTAGAATTCGGTTTAATGCCTTTCGCTCTGATTGGGGAGGAAGATCGGAACAAGATGCCTTCCGACGCTGAAGACGCCTTTCCCCTTTCCCAGTTACAGGCAGGTATGCTATACCACAGAGAAGTGAATCCGGATACAGCAATTTACATCGACATTTTCAGTTTTCATATGTGCCTTCCCTGGAGTGAGACCGCGTGGCCGAAGGTTTTTCAAAAACTGATTGACAGTCATTCAATGTTGCGTGCTTCTTTTCACTTCGCAGAGTTCAGTGAACCGCTGCAGATAATACATAACAAAGTAACTGCTCAATATACTATTGAAGATGGGCGTACTCTCTCCACTGCCGAACAGGAGGATGTAATTACACGGAAAATTGAGAATTTAAAAACGAAACACTTTTCCATAAAAAATCCTCCATTATTATATTTCCATCTTCTGCGTCGATCCGAAGACCATATACAGATTACTTTTTCATTTCATCATGCGATACTTGACGGCTGGAGTGTCGCGACGATGATTACTCAAATGATGCAGGATTACTTCAGGGAATTAGGTCGAAGTATTCCTTATCGAGAAAAGTCTCAGGAAATGGGCTTTTCCGACTTTGTTTATCTAGAAAGGCGCGAATCAGCTTCTAAAGCTCATCGAGTTTTCTGGGAGGAAAATCTGAATAAGTTGAACTATACATCTCTGCCTCGCTGGCCTCACCCTGTACAAACAGGAAGAGATATTAAACAGTTGAAGATTTCACTTTCTGCAGGGCTTTCCAGTGGTATTTCCAGTCTTGCAAAATATGCGTCAACACCGGTCAAAACAGTTTGCCTGGCTGCCCACTTAAGGGCTCTTGCCTTATGGTATAACCGGCACGATGTGGTAACTGGTCTGGTATCTAACGGTCGACCGGAGATGGATGGAGCGGAGACAGTACTTGGCCTTTTTCTTAACACAGTTCCCTTTCAAATGGAGTTGAAGGATGGTTCATTCAAGGATCTGCTGAAGCAGACCTTCCGAACGGAACAGGAATATATACCCAACCGGCGTTTTCCCACGGCACTTCTCAAGCAGATGAATAACGGAAAACCTCTCTATGACGCTGGATTTAACTTCATCCATTTCCATGTTTACGGAGATGTGGTAGGAATGGATGATTTTCATGTAATTGATTACCGTGTCTTCGAGGAAACAGAATTCTCCTTTGTAGCAATTTTCAGTATAGATCCACAGACAGGTTTTATGGGTATTGAATTCATGTATGATGGCGCGCAATTCCCGGAAGAACAGATCCATGAAGTCTCATCCTATTATTTGAGAATCCTTGAAGCCATGGTACACGATCCGGAACAGGACCATCAACGATGTCGAATAATCGCTTCAGCAGAAAGAAACCGATTGTTACAGGAAATTGAAACAATAGATTATAAAAAGGCTGTAGGAATTCATGAATGGTTTTATGTTCAGGCAATGCAGACTCCTGACCGGATTGCTCTTGTTTGTGACGGAAGTGTAATTACTTATCAGGAACTGGATATCCGGTCAAATCGTCTTGCGCATTATCTGATTCGTCTGGGGGTAGGTCCGGAAGTGTTGGTAGGTATCTGCATGGAACGTTCTCCGGATATAATAATTGCTGTCCTGGGCATTTTGAAAGCAGGGGGGGGATATGTGCCTATTGAGCCGGCAAACCCTGAAGAAAGAGTTGCGTTTATTCTTGAAGACGGAGGAATAAAAGTTCTTATAACCAGTCAACCGATACTTTCGCAATTTAATAATGCGACTACACACTTGGAGAATACGGTACTGTTAGATAAAATTGAGTGTGACTTACAGAATGAGAATTCTGAACCTCCAGCGATAAAAATAGAACCTGAAAATGTTGCTTACGTTATCTATACTTCAGGTTCAACTGGTATGCCGAAAGGGGTTGTGATTACTCATAATAATGTAACCCGATTAATGGCTGCTACCGAAGAGTGGTATAATTTTAGTGAGACGGACATTTGGACTTACTTTCATTCCACTGCCTTTGATTTCTCCGTATGGGAAATGTGGGGCGCACTACTGTATGGTGGAAAACTGGTTATTGTATCCTATACAGTCAGTCGGTCTCCTCGTGATTTTTATCGTCTGTTGATTGATGAACAGGTAACTGTACTCAACCAGACACCATCAGCTTTTGGACAGTTACTACCTATAGACAGCGAATTAAGGGGAAAACTGAATTTGCGTTATGTTATTTTCGGAGGTGAAGCGCTGGAACTGTCAATGCTTAAGGATTGGTTTGAGGACCATGGAGATGAGCAACCCCGCTTGATAAATATGTACGGAATTACAGAAACTACTGTTCACGTGACATATCGTCCTCTAAAAAAAGAAGATAGCATAAATAAATCCGGCAGTATCATAGGGAAGCCGATTCGCGACCTTTCTCTTTATCTTCTGGATGAACAGATGGAACCGGTGCCAACAGGTGTTTCCGGTGAACTATACGTTGGCGGGGCCGGTCTGGCAAGGTGTTACTTGAATAGAGACGAACTAACAAAAGAGCGTTTCATCTCCAATCCTTTCGGCTCAGGACGACTTTATAAAACCGGAGATCTCGCTCGTCGACTTCCGGACAGCGATTTGGAGTTTATTGGTCGTGTTGACAGACAGGAAAAAATCAGGGGGTTCAGAATAGAACTGGGAGAAATAGAATCGGTGCTCCTGAAATCACCTGGTGTTCAATCTGCGGCAGTCATTGTTCGGGAAGATAAGCCGGGTGATAAACGATTAACCGCCTATATCGTTCGGAAGGAAAATAACGAGACTGCTACCGTGGAAAGCCTACACACAAGTTGTCAGGACCGTCTACCTGACTATATGGTACCCGGTTCGCTGATCTTTTTACCATCTCTGCCTTTAACATCGAATGGGAAGCTGGACTACAAGGCATTGCCGGAGCCGAATGCTCTTGCTCTTGCTGATGCTGATGGCGACTGTATATTACCATCAACCGATCTGGAGAAAACACTTTGCTCCATGTGGTCAGAAGTGTTGGATGTTGACACGATAGGCATAAATCAGAATTTCTTTGAGCTGGGAGGCCACTCCCTGGTTGCCACACAATTGATTTCCAGAATACGCGTGAAGTTTTCTATTGAATTGTCTATTACGAGTCTCTTTGATGAACCGACAGTTGAGGGTCTGACAAAAATAATCACTGATGAACAAACAAAACAGGAACAGATAACAATAACACCAATTTTGAAAGCGAAAAAGAAAAAAACAAAACAGATTACTCTTTCAGATGGTGGAAATATTATATAATTGCTATTGCTGGTTTCTATATAGTGAGGGTATGCCTAATGAGAAACGAAGAGAGAAGCTATAAAATATAAATAAACTATTGAGAAAGAATAATATCTTAATTTCAAATAAATTCAAATGATCAATGTTGTATCATTTCTGGATATTTCTTTATGAACGTAACCATTACTCCCGTATCTTCTGCCCAGCGTCGATTGTGTTTTCTCGATCAACTGGAACCTGGTAATCCCGTTTATCATTTTCCCGCTGCTGTGAGGATGAGGGGGACAATCAATTTTAACGCCCTTGAACAGAGCATTAATGAGATTGTTGCTCGTCATGAGACACTGAGAACGACTTTCGGTTTTCATGATGGTGAAATGGTACAGATTATTCACCCGCAACTTCGCATTAATATTAGAAAAGAGTTTTTGGAGAACGAAGAGTCTTTTCAAAAGGCACTACGTAGTGAAATTCATCTCCCTTTTAATCTTCAGACTGGGCCGCTATTGCGTTGCGTTTTGTATGAACTGTCTCCACAGGATACTGTTTTTCTCTCTTCCATGCATCACATTGTCGCGGACGGTTGGTCTGTTGGGGTATTGGTTCGAGAGTTTTCGGATCTGTATAAGGCTTTTGTAAAGGGAGAACCATCTCCACTACCGGAACTGGAAATACAGTACTCAGACTTTTCCGAATGGCATAATGAGCTGCTTGAATCACCTGCGATGCAACGTCAGATAGACTACTGGAAGAATACTCTTGATGGAGCATCAATGGTTCTGAACCTTCCGACGGATTATCCACGTCCACCTATCCAGTCTTTTCGGGGTGACACACAATTCTTCAATATAGATTCGACTATTGTCGATCAGCTTACAGCGTTGGCCCGAAAGGAAGGGGTAACGTTGTACATGGTTTTGCTGGCTGCCTTTCAATTGCTTCTTTCAAAATATACGCAACAGGATAACTTTGTTGTGGGGACACCCATCGCAAACCGCAATCGTGTTGAAATTGAAAATCTTATCGGATTTTTTATTAATTCCCAGGCTTTGCGTGCCGATCTATCCGGCAATCCAAATTTTATTGAGTTATTAAAAAGAGTAAGGCGTACATGCCTTGGTGCTTATGATAACCAGGATCTGCCATTCGAGACACTGGTTGATGCCATGCAACCGGACAGAGACAGGAGTCGAGCTCCTATCTTTCAGGTTATGCTCGTTCTGCAGAATGCCCCCCAGGAGAAACTGGACATTTCCGGCTTGACCATGGAGATTATGGATATACCCATGGACACTGCAAAGTTTGATCTTGCTCTTGTGCTGGAGCAGAGAGAGGATGGTATGGCTGCCCGTTGGGAATATCTTACCGACCTTTTCTCATTCGATACAATCCGACAGATAGCCAGTCATTACGAAAACATACTTGCTAATGTCTGTAGAGAACCCGGGTTGCATATTTCTCATATCCCTATGCTTTCGGAACAGGAGCGTATTGAACTGTTAACTCAAGGACAGGAATGTGAGCTGACAGATGAATGGAACGGTGGAATTCTTGAACTGTTTGCTGAGCAGGTGATAAAAAGTCCTGAACAGACCGCACTGGTTTTCGAGGAGGATCGAATGATTTACCGGGAATTGGATGATTATTCGAACCGGGTTGCCAATTATTTGCGCCATCAAGGTGTTGGCCCTGATACTCTGGTAGGGTTGTGTATTGAACGTTCAATGGATATGGTTATCGGAATTCTTGGTATATTGAAAGCAGGTGGTGCATATGTACCTCTTGACCCTGCTTATCCGGCGGAACGACTTGCCTTTATGATATCCGACAGTAAAATTCAAGTCCTCTTAACTGACAAATCGTTTCCGGACAGACTGAAACAGGATAATCAGGTTCTTAAAATTATCTCTTTCGACATGGATGCTAATGAAATTGCGAGACAGGACTCGAAGGCACCGGGAATATCCATTTTACCGGAAACCGCTGCTTATGTAATTTACACCTCTGGCTCCACTGGAGAGCCTAAAGGTGTGCTTGTTACTCACCGCAACGTTACTCGTCTCTTTACCTCCACAAAGGAGTGGTTTCATTTTGATGGTGATGATGTCTGGACTCTGTTCCACTCTTTTGCCTTTGATTTTTCGGTATGGGAGTTATGGGGTGCTCTTCTTTTCGGTGGTAAGCTTGTCATCGTTCCTCACATGGTAACACGAACTCCACGAGATTTTTATCAATTGCTCATTCAAGAAAAGGTAACGGTCCTCAATCAAACACCATCTGCATTTAAAACGCTTATTCCGGTTGATGATGAACTGAGAGAGAAGTTGTCACTCCGATATATAGTCTTTGGAGGAGAAGCACTTGAACTTCCAATACTTCGGCCATGGTTTGAAATCCATGGAGATAGTGTACCCACGTTGATCAATATGTATGGGATTACTGAAACAACGGTGCACGTTACCTATCGTCCCATCCGTATAGGAGACACGGAAGGTAAAATGGGAAGCGTAATAGGAAAGCCGATCCCAGATCTGCTACTTTATATTCTGGATGATACCATGGAACCGGTTCCTCCGGGTGTAATGGGTGAACTGTATATTGGGGGTGAAGGTCTGGCGCAAGGTTACCTGCATCGTCCTGAACTGACAGAGGAACGGTTCTTGAAGAACCCTTTTGGTCAGGGACGTTTGTACCGAACAGGAGATATGGCGCGCAGGTTACGTAACGGGGAAGTTGAGTATCTTGGAAGACTGGATCAACAGGTAAAAATTCGGGGGTTTCGTATTGAACTGGGAGAGATTGAGACAGCTCTTTTGCGTTACACCTCTATTCGTGAAGCAGCAGTTATTACACGGGAGGATACTCCTGAAAACAAGAGATTGGTTGCCTATGTGGTAAAACAGAATAGTAATGAAGTCATCGATGTCGATGCGTTGAGAACTCACTGTGCGGAGTGGCTACCTGACTATATGGTTCCGGTTGCGTTCGTAATGCTTGATACTTTACCACTCAATAATAATGGAAAACTGGATGTCTCTGCTCTTCCGGCTCCACAAATTGAACAAACGGAACCGCTGGAAGCTTCTGATGTACCGACAACTGCCGAAGAAAAACTTCTTGCTGAAGTCTGGTCAAAGGTACTGAACATAGGCGATATAGGAGTTAATGATAACTTTTTTGAACTGGGTGGAGATTCCATACTTACCCTTCTGGTGGTTTCAGAAATAGGGAAAGCCGGTTTTGAAATTACTCCTACACAGATTTTTGATTTTCAGGCAATTGCCGGTCTTGCCGGTGTTATGAAAAAGAAAGAGACGGCAACTGCTGTCTTGTCTACGGAAAGATATTCACTTTCCGGTCTGGATGAGAGTTCCTTACAACGCATCAGGGATGAGAGAGGAGAGGTGAGCGATATATATCCGCTTAGTCCCATGCAGGAAGGTATGTTGTTTCATACTCTACTTGAGCCTGATTCCGGAAACTACTTTGAACAGGTTATGGGTGATCTGGAGGGAGAACTCAATCAAGATGCTTTCTTCAGAGCATGGCAATCTGTCATGGAAAGGCACCCTGCATTAAGGACCTCCTTTCTCTGGCTTGATGCTGAAACACCGCTACAGATGGTCCATCCTGGCCTCACATTCCCTTTCGAAAAGTACGATTGGAGAGAGCAAAGTCTAAAGGAGCAGGAGGTTTGCCTTGAAACATTTCTGGAGATGGACAGACAAAAGGGGTTTGATTTTCAGACACCTCCGCTCATGCGTCTGACTCTTATCCACCTGAATGAGCTACGTCATCGCTGGATCTGGAGTCACCATCATATTCTTCTGGATGGTTGGTCAGCTGGTCTGATCTTTAAAGAGGTGCTTCATTTCTATGAAAAATATCATATGGGAACTGTTTCCGATTCACTCCCGGATTCCCGTCCGTACTCTGATTATATTGTCTGGCAGAAGAACCGGGACATGGTTGACGCTGAAAAGTACTGGAAGAACGAGCTTAGGGGATTTGAATCCGTCACAAAAATAGGAACTACCCTGAGCAGGGGAGCGGAAGGCCCTGGTTTTAACCTGCTGGAGGAAGTTGGACTTACGGAGGAGGAAACATCCAGAGTGCAGGAATGGGTACGTAGTCAAAAAATGACGTTGAATTCCCTGATTCAGGGAACGTGGTCGTTACTCCTCAGACGTTATGGAAATGAGGATGTTGTTTTTGGTGTAACTAATTCAGGACGTCCACCGGAGCTGGAAGGTGCCGGGTTTATCGTAGGCCTTTTTATCAATACGTTACCCATCAGAGCCCCGCTGGGAGATGATTATACCGTTATCGACTGGCTCATGAAACTTCAATCAAAACAGGCGAAGCTGATGGAATATGAATTCTGCCGTTTGGTTGACGTTCAGAGATGGTCTCAAATTCCCCAGGGCGAAGCGCTCTTTGATTCTCTTGTGATTTTTGAAAATTATCCGGTAGATCCATCTATAAACCTCGAAACAGCGGGGATAACATCCGTTGACGTCTGCTCCTTTGAACGTACTAACTACCCTCTTACTCTGGTAGCCGGTCCGGGAAAGGAACTTATCTTTAAGTTTCATTATGATGCAGACCGATTTGGATTAAATGAAATTCGCAGTATGGCAAAACAGTATCTATTTCTGCTGAAGGAGATCATTGCAAATCCTCACAAGAAGATTTGGGAAATATCTCTACTCTCGGAAAGTGAAAGGGAGAAAATTTTATACAGG
Source organism: Candidatus Scalindua sp. (assembly GCA_018648405.1). Classification (GTDB taxonomy): domain Bacteria; phylum Planctomycetota; class Brocadiia; order Brocadiales; family Scalinduaceae; genus Scalindua. The sequence continues at coordinate 5,323 of JABGRF010000246.1, read as the reverse complement.
TGGAATGATACTCGTGCCGATTATGACCAGACTAGACCTGTTCAACAAATTTTTGAAGCGCAGGTAGCTGACAATTCAGAAGCGATAGCGCTTGAATTTGCCGATGAACGACTGACCTATCGAGAGCTAAATAACAGGGCAAATCAGATGGCAAACTATCTTAAGACATTGGGTGTTGGATCGGAAACAGCTGTTGGTATTTGTATGGAACGATCACCTGAGATGGTTACGGGGATTCTGGGGATTTTAAAAGCGGGAGGGTTTCTGGTACCACTCGCACCCAACAATCCGGAAGAACGTCTGGATTTTATGCTTCTGGATTCCGGAATATCCTGTCTTTTGACCTTGCGGAGTATCCTGGAAACATTTCCTGAAAAGATTAAGAAATATCTGTCTCGTGTTGACATCAATATTATCTGTCTTGATGAGAACAGAGATCTATATAATCGACAGAGCACGGAGAATATCCCTGCGTCGTCCGGGCCGAAAAATCTGGCGTATATGATTTATACCTCCGGTTCCACCGGAAAGCCAAAGGGTACACTTCTGGAACATCGTGGTCTTGTAAATCTTGTATTTGACCATGTTCGTCGCTTTGATCTAAAGGTGGGAAGTCGGATGCTGCAATTTGCTAACCTCAGTTTTGATGCTTCAATTCTGGAAATATCCATCGCCCTCTGTTCGGGGGCAACTCTGTATCTGGAAAAAGAGGAGACTCTGTTAGCAGGATCTGCTCTTGCCGAAATATTAAAAGATAAAGCTATCAGTCACACGTTTCTTCCTCCCACGGTCCTTGCTGGTCTGCCATCGGATGGACTTCCCCGATTAAAAGTACTCTGGTCTGCAGGTGAGGCATGTTCACGTGACATTGTGCGGAAATGGGCGAAAGGTCGTCGCTTCTTCAATGCATATGGTCCAACGGAAGCCACGGTATGTTCCACTATCTATGAATGTAGTGAAAGCGAACAAGATCCTCCCATCGGATATCCGATCGACAATATCCGTACCTATATTCTAGATGTCAATGATCAGCCGCTACCTGTCGGTATTCCCGGAGAACTACACGTTTCCGGTGTCTGCCTGGCGAGGGGATATCACAGCCGTCCGGACTTGACCAAAGAAAAATTTATTACTAATCCTTTCGAGCAGGAGGGAGATTACTCTCGTCTTTACCGTACGGGAGACCTCTGCCGCTACCGATCTGATGGTGCAATTGAGTTTATGGGAAGAATTGACCGACAGGTTAAAATAAGGGGGTTCAGGATAGAGTTGGGAGAGATTGAGTCAGTGTTAAAAGAGTGCGGTGGAGTTCATGACGCAGTAGTAACCGTTCGTGAAGATGCTCCAGGTCACAGGCAGTTGTCAGCCTATGTAATTCCAAATGACAGCTATAAGAAGAGTCAGGCTGAAGAAAGCGATCTAACCACTTTAGTGAAGAATTATCTTGCGAACAGAGTACCTGCCCACATGCTTCCCTCCTTCTACACAATAATGGAATCTTTCCCTTTAATGCCCAGTGGAAAAATAGATCGAAATGCGCTTCCTGAACCGGAAAGGGATTTCGTAGGATTGGAGACAGTTACACCAAAGAATCAAACGGAGGAAATCCTGGTGTCAATCTGGGAGAAAACACTTGGGGTTGAAAATATCGGTGTGAAGGACAACTTTTTTGAATTGGGTGGAGATTCTATCCTCAGTTTACAGATAATATCCAGGGCACATCAGGCCGGACTGAAGATAACACCGAAACAGATTTTTACCTCTCTGACCATTGAAAAACTTGCTTTGGAGTCAGAGCCTATAGAAAAAATAGAGAGTGTCAGGGAAGAATTAACAGGTGATGTCCCGATTACCCCGATACAGATATGGTTCTTCGAACAGAATCAACCAGATCCTCACCACTGGAACCAATCACTTCTATTAGAAGTGAAGAAGCCGATTGATGTGGAAATACTTTCCCGATCACTGGATATCGTAGTGGAGCACCATCAGGCGCTCAATTTTCGTTATGAGATAAAAGATATATTAGGGAGGCAATTTATACCAGATGACCGTAATTCTGTTCATGTTTCAGTATTTGACCTTTCAGATCCCGACCGCAATAATGGAAAAGAGCAAGATGAAAGAATAGAGGAAATTGCTTCAGGTTTGCAGTCAGGCCTGAACTTATCTCAAGGACCACTCATGCAGGCCGCCTATTTTAAAATGGGGGACGATGTTAATGGCAGATTCTTGCTGATTTTTCATCATCTTATCATAGACGGAGTCTCCTGGAGAATTATTTTGGGAGATCTGATAAAGGTGTACGATCAACTTGAAAAAGGTGAGGAAGTCTCTCTTTCTGCCGTTACGGTCTCCTATCATCAATGGGCTGCTGCGCTGAAGAGATATGCTCAATCGGAAGCTATCAGGAGTCAACTTGACTATTGGACAGAGCAGGAAGATGCCGTTCCTCTGAAAACAGACTTTCCGTGTGAACAGAAGGATAATCTGGTTGTTGATGTAAAATCGATTACCTCATTTTTGAATGAACAGGAGACAGAATCACTTCTGCGCGAAGCGCCTGCCGCTTATGGAACACATATAAATGATATTCTGCTTACTGCCTTACTGATAGCTTTTAAAAAGTGGACTGGACAAAAGAGCCTGCGTATACATCTGGAAGGACATGGAAGGAACGATATTGGTGACGGGCTGGATCTTTCAGGAACAGTCGGATGGTTTACTTCTATTTATCCGGTTGTGTTAAGAAACGATCAGGAGGATTCTATGGGAGGGTTGCTGAAATCGGTAAAAGAACAACTCCGTTCAATACCAATGAACGGTATCGGTTACGGTCTATTACGGTATTCCGGTAATGATGACGATGACTACCACAAAAAACTTGCTTCCATACCTTCGCCGGAAATAAGCTTCAATTACCTTGGTCAGACCAGCCAGCTGCAGGCGGAAGGCTCAAGATTTACCATCGCCAATGAATCATCAGGAGCCGCAGCGAGTCCCAAAGGGTGGCGGTATCACCTGCTGGACGTAAACGGTATGGTTGTGAATGATCAACTCAAAGTGGACTTTATGTACAATGATAAGATCCATGGTCGAGAGACGATAGAACATCTATCAGACGGTTTTATAACAGCCTTGCGTGATCTGATAAATCACTGTATACAACCTGAATCAGGTGGCTATACCCCTTCCGATTTTGATAAAGTTGAACTGGATGAAGAAGAGCTAGGATCCATCATTGATGAACTTGAATAGAAAGTTCATTATTTTTTCTCTAACCTGTCCCTCGCAAATATTCATCTGAGATCAATTTCAGTGATAATCTGCCAGATCTGCTGATTGCCCAACTACACGTAAAAAAGGAGGTTAGGGTGATTTAAGAGATTATGCAGCCGTTAACAAACAGGTTCTAACCTCGTTCAAGAAGCTACACCATATCACAAAAGGACTTACAACTTTCGGTGACGGTAAAGTCCTAAAAAGTGTGATCATCTTGTGGCCAAAACTATAGAGGTGGTATCGGAAGTCAAATTTCTATGCCCCTTTTTTATAAATCATTCATTCTTCACCCCAAATATATCTCACCTGTAACCCCTTTTATCATGTTCAAACTGTGAGAGGGATATAACAAATAGAATGAGTTTAGTGATATTTTTTTCATATTGTTACTCAATGAAAAGTAGTTATGCTATTGTTCGGGATTTTATCTCTCTAATAAAATCCAAGTGTTTTTCACTTCTCAAAATAGTTCCAGCATTATAGAAATATAAGAGTTCCCTTGCTTTTATACTCATCTCAAAATAGTTTTCAGAAAATTCCAAAAATATGTTTTGCCTGAATACAACTATAACCAGGATTTGGTTTTCTGAAAAAACCAAATCGCTTTTAGTATATAATGATTTGGTTGACATTATCAGAAAACTGTTTTAATTCAGGTATATAATTTTCAAATAATAAGATCTAATATCTAACACCATTTTGGAATTGTCATAAATTATGGAACTTTGGTTTATATACGCTATATCCTCTGCTGTATTTGCGGGACTATATACGTTTTTTCAAAAAATGGCAGTAGAACAGGGTCACTCTACTTTGCTTGTGAACATGTGGAGTACAGTCGTATCTTCTGTCATGGCATTTACCGTTAGTTGGATATTCTCTGGCTTTGATGGATTGTGGAAAATTGGCCTATTACTCGGTTTTCTTAGCGGGATTACACATATAATAGGATCTATATTCCGCATGGATGCACTTAAGTATATTGATACTGCGATCTTGTTCCCTCTCTATAAAACCGCAGGCCCAATATTCACTCTAGCAATAGGGATGACTATTTTTGCAGAGAAATTTACTGTAGCAGAATGGATAGGTATTATGCTTGGTATTACTGTGCCGTTATTACTTCTTCATAAAAGCGAAAAGTTGCGACAAAAGCATTTATGGAAAGGGATTGTGTTTTTACTTATAGCATCATTTTTCACTGCGGTTGCTGCTGGAATCAGTAAGTATGGATCTGGGGTATTTGAAACAGTATTTTTATTTGTAGCAGTCTCTCATGCGTTCGGTTCAATATCTGGCTGGTGTATTTATGAACTTCAAAAGAAAAACACACAACGCAATGGAAAGTTATTCAAATATCGACATATTGATAAAGATATGCTTAAGATATCATTTTTAGCAGGAATCACACAATTTGGAGGTTTCTCTGCGATGATGCTTGCGTTTGTTGACGGATCTTTGGGTGTAGTTTATGCCATACAATCACTATACATTCTTATACCAATAATACTTTCTATAGTTATTTATAAAGAGCATTGGAATGTACGAAAAATTATTGCGATTATTCTTTCCATCGCAGCATTAGCATTTCTTAGATAGGCATATCATCACCAGACAGGTTATCAGATACATGAAATCTGGTCGGGTAGAGGGGTCGAATACATAACCTTAAACAAGTTTACCAGCGACCGACTGACGTCAACCATTTTCCCTGTCTAACGACAATTATTTTTCCCGCTATCCATTACGAACAATATCAGTGTTGTTGATATTGTTCTTTTTGCTTTAATCAAATAAGTAGTTTTTTTATTCCATTCGGAGCTTCCATCCCTCGTTCTGCAATCTATCTTTCGCTTAAAAATTGAAACGAATAATTACAATAGTTTGCTTTGGTTTTTCAGGAGTAAAATGTTAAACTTTAAGTCTTTACGTCAAATTGTGATGGAAGCTATTAAACGTTTTTTCCAGTTACAATAAATGAGCTTAATAATTACTGTTATTTTACTATATCTATGAGTACAAAGAAGAAGATTGAAGATAT
>JABGRF010000199.1:3581-5405 GCA_018648405.1 Candidatus Scalindua sp. | reverse complement strand
CTCATAACCCGAAGGTCGAAGGTTCAAATCCTTCCCCCGCCACCATATTAATACTGTAATATCAGTATTAAAACGGTGGAGATATAATCAATTACAATTAAATAATAATCCTTACCCCACACTATACTCCACACGCAAAGCACATTTTTATCATTAGAATTCCTTTGCGTTTGTTTCATTGAAAATGGCAAGGTAGCGAGGGTCATATCATCTGATAACGACCCAGCTATAAATTATGATTCTGAGGGAGGTGTATATCCAGCAGTCATTATGGCCTTAGCCGTTATGCTAAATTCTGATTGATCATATGTATTCAGCATATCAATTTGTTCAAAATCACCTGAAGACAATACTACACCCTTTAGGGCTGATGCTGTTGCATCGTTTAATCCGTCTGCAATACCAACAAAATCATAAATGCCTCGCGTAAAATCATAAGAGACAAACTTTCCACCAGCGGCCTCTACCGCTTTTTTTGCTACTGAAGCTCTATCAGCACTTGAGTTTATTACTCCTTTGACACCATTTAAACTGAATTTTCCTAACAAAATATATCTAGCCATGATGAATACCTTACTTACATTAGAGTGAAATATGCATTGATAAAATCTAGACAATGCGATAAAAAAAATGCCATTATACAGAGAAATAGCATTAAAGCCAATAATTCGGACAATAAACTAAAAATATCTCCCCCAATAATTTATTCACAGTCAAACACCTTCCAATTAAAATAGTACGCTATTCAACAATTGTTTTGCCGAATCTTCCGTGATACCTAGCTTAAGCGGAGTTAATTCTATCTGTATTGCACTAAACTTCCAATCAGAGTAACATTCGGCTAGGAAACCAATATTGCCTTAGAGGACGTTTTAAAAATTATTTGAATGAATGGGGTCCGGGCCTTATACGCACACCAAATTTTATATATATCATCCTGTCCTGCTACATGGGATAGATTTTAACTTTTTAACTTATTTTATCACTTTGAGGGATGATCTAATGACAAACAAGATGGTTGAACGCATCACCAGTAGTTTTGAATCCCAGAGTTTGATGAAAACCCTAGGGGCCAAGATTCACAAGGTCGAGAAGGGGAATGTCATCATCGAAGCACCTTTTCTTCCTACAACACTTCAACAACTGGGCTATGCCCATGCAGGACTGACTTTTTCAATTGGAGACAGTGCCGCAGGATATTCCGCCTTGACTCTGTTGCCTGAGGATCAGGAAGTCATGACAGCTGAAATCAAAATCAACCTGCTGGCTCCTGCTGACGGCGAACTGTTTAGAGCAGAAGGCAGAGTAGTCAAACTCGGGAAACGGTTGGTAGTCGTTACTGCGAAAATCCATGCCATAAAAGATGGGCAATCAAAGCTAATCGCCATCATGCAGGGAACGATGATTCCTGTTAGGGTGAATCCTTAATATTTAAAAAATGTAACTATTCACTGTTCTGCTTAAGAGGCTCCGCCACGTAAGCACGATTGTGTGGCTCCGCTACCCGAAAGATAGCTTGCTCAAGAATCAGGAGGCCCAGTGGAACGAGGCAAACATACGGCTGCTCGCGAGGCGGAGTCTCACCCACTGCATTCCGCGGCAGAGTCACGGAACGAGAGATAGACACTGAATAGTTACTAAAATATAAGCTAAAGAACGAAGGCTGAGACAGACTTCACTAATAAAAGAAATGTATTAGTTGAAGAGTATGTATGCTCTGGAGACCATCTGGAAGTTGCTATCAAGGAAGGATACAAAGACACGCTTACACTTAGGAATCAGGCTTGTAAGCTCCGCAGAGAATGTGCAGATGTAATAACAGAT
>JABGRF010000199.1:0-3481 GCA_018648405.1 Candidatus Scalindua sp. | reverse complement strand
ATCTATATATCGATATCAAGACCTTTGAGCATTTCTTTCATATCAGCAAGGTTTCCACCCATGATGACTTTATTATTATTAGACTTTAACTTGGTAAGTGACTTAATGTATTTTTGACCCAGCTCTAACTTAACAGCTTCGGTGCCCCCTGGACCGTTAATCGCATTTGCCACCTTTTTAATAGACTCTGCAGTTGCCTTACCTAGATATAAAATTTCTGAAGCCTTTCCACTGGCTTCATTGATACGCTTTTGCATCTCCCCTTCTGAATTATTTATAAGCTCACGCATAAGACCTTCAGAAGTATTAATCAAAGACTGCTTTTCGCCCACACTCTTCTCTAAAATGGCACGCCTGTTTCGCTCGGCAGTCACCTGCTTTTCCATGGACTGGCGAACAGATTCCGGCGGAACGAGATTTTTAATTTCAAATCTTAAAATCCGAACACCCCATTTTGCTGACACACTATCGAGCACAGCAACAACCTTCCCACTGATGGCCTCTCTTTCTTCAAAGGTACGATCAAGATCCAAAGTTCCAATAATTGCTCTAGTGGTGGTTTGTGCCAGTTGAATGGACGCGTATTGGAAATCGGTGATACCGTAACTGGCTTTTTGTGAGTCAACAACTTGTAAGTAAATGACTCCATCGACTTCAACCTGAATTTCATCTTTTGTGAAACATGTCTGGGAAGGAACGTCCATGGTATGCTCTTTTAAATCTTGAACAAACGCCACTTTATCAACGAAAGGAATCAGAAAATGGAAACCTGCGTCAAGAGTGGTGTGGTAACGCCCGAATCTTTCCACAATAAATTCCATCCGAGCGGGAACCAAACGCAAAGACCTGACTAACGCCAGAATGATATAAAGGAAAAGGACACCTACAATTAGTAAAAATATAAGATTATCTATCGTCATGATTACCTTCTTTTAGAGTGGATTTGTTTCCTTTAAGTTCATCTATGATCCCTTTTAACGAAGCCAAATTGGCAGGAAATAGTGAGATATCTCCACCTTCGAGAACTTCATCAAGTTGGTCTATATACTGATCTATAATACGCATCTTCAAAGCCTCATTGCCACCAGGAAGTTTGATCGCGGCCCCTACAAGCTCCAAGCTTTGTGCAGTCGAATCAGCAATGAGCTTAATCCCCTCAGCTCTGCCATTTGCTTCATTAACCCGTTTTAGTTTTTCGCCTTCAGAAATATTAATGGCACTTTGCCTTTTCCCCTCAGAAACATTTATTAATTTTTCTTTTTCCGCAGTTGCCCTGGTAATTTCAGCACGTTTTTCTCTTTCCGCTTCCATCTGCTTTTCTAAAGTTTCGACAACATGTTGTGAGGGTGCTATATCCTTAATTTCATAGCGTAAAACCTTCACTCCCCAAGGGTCAGAAGCTTTATCAATTTCACTGATTATATTCGCATTGACTTCATCTCTCTCTGAAAATATTGCCCCTAATGTTATTTTTCCGACTTCTGATCTCATTGTGGTTTGGGCAAGATTAATACTCGCTGCCAAGTAATTTCCAATCCCATAACTTGCTTTCTTAGAATCCATTACCTTCAGATACAAAAGTCCATCAATTTCAACTTGAATATTGTCCTTCGTAATAACACTTTGGGAGGGAATATCAATGACCTGTTCTCTCATCTCTTGCCGATAAGCAGCAAAGTCAATGAAAGGAATTAAGAAATATATACCTGGAACTAGTGTCCTTTGATATTTCCCAAGTCTTTCAACAATGATATTTTCACGTTCGCTAACAATAATAATTGTCTTATAAACGATAAAACAAATTAATATTATTATTCCTGAATAGATACTTAACACTTCATCACCCCTTTCCTATATTTTTTGGACTATCCAAGTAATATTGTCTCGTCCAATAATTTTAACTTGTTCACCTTTTAAAATTGTCTGGTCTCCTTCTGCACAGGCTTGCCAGGTGCTTCCGCTATGCTCAATCCGACCAAATTCACCAGAATTTATGTCTGCAACTATCTCAACAATCGAGCCCATAACTTCTTCATCTTCATCAATATTTTCTTTTCTAGTAGCTGATGGAACAAATCTGAGAACTAAAAAACGAAGAGTTAATAAATATATTATTGAGCTGATAAAAAAAGTTATAAATTGCTCGAGTACTCCATCTACATGCCCAAGATGCATACCAAGCGCCACAGTCAAAGCTCCAAGTCCCACGAAGACCATAACTAAACCAGGGACAAGAAACTCAACGGCTATCAAGAAAATCCCGGAACTTAACCACAGGCTAAAAGCAATATCACTCATAACTATAGATTTTACTCGACATAGTTCTCAATTGTAAAGGAGTTTTTTTTTACCATAATCATCATAGTTTGCGTTACATTTCGATTCCATTTAACCACAAAAGTGCAATGAAGGCGCTTTCACCAAAAACAATACCAACCCAGAGGCGTTTTCCCAGCAGATAGAAACCGACGAAGGCCAGAGCCATAGGAAGCAATCTATGCCACAGCGGAAGTAATGCCAGCAAACCTGTAGGAAGAATAAGTGTCCGTGCCACCAGTGCGGCAATGATGCCGTACGCCAGACAAGTGAACCACTCAAAAATTGGATGGTTAGCTTCGATTCGATGGCTGATCATAACCGCGGCAAAACGCCATACATAAGTTGCTAAAACCGCGGATAAGAAAAAGATCCAGGCCGATGACTCAAGCATTGACCTCCTTTTTGTTAAAGAGGACCGGAAGCCTGTGCCGCAGTAAATAGGCCAGTGTACCTGTAATCAGCCCTGTCAACACCAACCCCCATTCAGGAGTCAATAGATGCATTGGCGGTCCAAAAACACAGCCTAACACGAAAGCCAATAGATAAGGTGGATGTACTGTATTTGACATGATCAGGCCAAAATAAATAGGTACTAGAAAAACAAAACAGAGCGATACAGTTTGAGGCATGCTTTCAAAAAGTATGTATCCCTGAAGAACACCCATGATTCCTGCCGTCATACAGGTAAAGGAGAAGCCAAGGAAATAGGCCATCCTGCGGTCTGCTCTAATCTCAGGACCTTTTGTAAGCATTTCAGTCCAGGTATTGATTGATATCAGATGGGCCAGAAAATAATTCCATTTGCGATTGTGAGGAGACTTATCAAAAACCGGCATCATTGAAAGTGTCATCGGCATAAACCTCGCGTTTGCTCCTGCTACACCAAGGACGACTGCAATTAAGGGAGCCCCCATTCCATAAAGTTCTACGTGAACCACCTGTCCCGGCAGACCCCAGATCAAAATCGTGGAAAGCAAGGACATATAGAGTGATAAACCCTGTTCCTGGGCAAAAGACCCAAACCCCGTCATTGCAGCAAAGAGCAGTAGTGCCGGCACACCGAGGGCATTCCTGATACCGGCCAAAACAGCTCTTGGATTAGTCTTAAGTTCTTTCATTGGTATTTAAAATTTCTATAGAATTTATAATGTAGAGCTGAGGA
>JABGRF010000328.1 GCA_018648405.1 Candidatus Scalindua sp. | reverse complement strand
AAGCAAGAGAAAATATAGTTTATTATTTACTCCTTAAGGGTATATTTCATATAATCCCAAGGCACTATTTTTATATGAAGTTTTGGCATGAATTGTCAGGCAATGACTATACAATTGTTTAAAGCACTACATACTATTAACTTGTAAATACTTAAAATTTCAGTCTATATATAATCTAAAATAATGAAACAGGAAACCGTGATAAAACGTTTTTTAAGAGAAGGCATCTCTTTTTCGCCTCCGTTTACCGTCTCCGAACTCCCACATAAAGCAAAGCTGGATCAAAATGAAGCTCCTTTTGATCTTCCTGATGAGGTCAAGGTGATACTACTTGAGCGCCTCAAAGAATATCAGTGGAATCGGTACCCACAACCGTCACTATATGCAGACGCCAAAGAGTCTTTTGCTAAGGCAATTGGATTTTCACCGGAAAACCTGATACTTACTATGGGCTGTGATCAACTCATACAGGGTGCCTATCTTATTGCGGGAGGACATGATCGGAATGCATTAATCTTTGAGCCGACGTATCCGATGTTTTCACACGCTGCCAGATTCAACCAGACAAATATAACCAGAATTCAACTTTCTGCTGATGAAATTCCAAGAAGAAATCATATCAACGAAACGGAAAACCACATTATTTTTATTGTTACTCCCAACAACCCGACCGGAAATTTTCCGGAAGAGGGAGTTGTAGAGACAGCGCTCTCTAAAAACTCTTTAGTATTTGTTGATGAATCATATGTAGATTTTTCTAAAAGAACATGGTCTCATCTTTTAAAAGAACATCCTAATCTCTTTATAGCCCGTTCAACTTCAAAGTCATGCATGGCGGGGATTCGTCTGGGATATGGCATTGGTCACCCTGATATTATCAATGCTATGGAGACCACCTTTACAGCACCCTATCATTTAAGTTGTCTACAATTGGTTATAGCAAAACACTTTGATCTTATTCAGCCTCATCTTAAGGAGTTTGCGAACATTATTATTGCGGAAAGGGAGCGTGTCTCAAATCAATTCAGCGAGATGGGAATCTCTTTTATTCCGTCTCAAGGCAACTTTATTCTATTTAAGGTAAAGAACCCTTCATACATTTTTCAACAGTTATCAGAATCCGGTGTTCGTATTCGTAGTCTCCACACAATCCCCGGCCTGTCTGATTACGTACGTGTTACGATTGGAAAAAAGGAAGAGAATGATCTGTTCCTTGAAAAACTTAATGATCTCCCTTTTAAATAAAAACAATGAAAGAAACTATAATAGAAGAATTTGTTGAAAAAGTAACAATCGGTAAAACCAAACACGCAGACCGCTTTTACGAAATCTTTTCAGCAAGAGGATTTTTATTGGAGCAGGAAACAAGTTCCGATATAGTACGGCTAAGTAAAGAATCACATCCAGACGATTGTGAGTTCCTGGAAGCACTGCAAAACATTAACTATAAAAAGATTTATAAAAAACCACATTTTGATACTATCGAAGATTATACCAGTAAAGATCCGGCACGATATCACCACGCATTCTATGACAACATAGACACTCAATTATTTGATATAGATAATATTAAATATTTACATGAACTGTTTACACATGTAATCCCTATAGATGAATTTCGTTTAAATTGGGACAGAGATTGGTATGGTAAATTCAATCAATTTAAGGAAGTTGTTCATCTGCCAGAAATACGTGTATATGATTTGGAACCTCTAATTGCACGCTTTACTAAAGCTATTTCTTCTATTGGGATATCGACGTGGTCGTCATGTGAAGGTCATTGGGGCACTCCTTCCTATGTCATCTTTGATAGAAAGTATCATTGCATCTGGTTTCAAACCTTATTGAATAAGTTTATTAAGAAAAATTTGAATCTTGTATGCAAGTGGAAATGGCTGGATAATCGCTGTACTATAAGTAGTCCCGAAAAGAACATAATGGAAATGTACACTGAGATCCATGAAGTAGCTCGATTAATATACAATTACAGAGACTCCTTAGTAAGGATCAAACAGCATGTAACATCGCTTCTCACAAAAGAACATAAGAAAATGAATAAAAAAAACCTGCTCAATGCCTTTGAGATTTTTTTTGATACAGCGATAACTGAAAACAAATCCATCACTTTAACCGGCTAGACTTGAAATGAGCATTGCGGTTTGTAAGGCAAGTTTAAAATAGTATCAATAAACAAAATACCCTCCGCGTTATTGCTGTATAATCAAAGCAGAAAAACAATCCTTGATTTCAAAAAAAATTAAGATATGCTCTAAAAAAAAGGGAGAAAACTATGAATATTGATCCGATGAAAGATCCAAACATCTTAGCGATTTGCGATCAGCTCAAACAGGATGATTTCAAATTTAAAGAGCAAAAATTTGATTACCTTGACGTTCTTTTAGCAACAGGCATACAGTTCAATATGTCATGGTTTAAATCTACGCAAATAAACATCTTTGCGTTTATGGGTGTTGTTGAGAAGATAAGCATGGAGTTTGCTGTAGCTTACTCTAAAATGACGCTAAGTTATGCAATGAAAAACCATTCGACCATCCCAAAACACATGAACAATATTACCGTGAGTTTTCCACTCCTGTTATCATCGTGTATTGACGATGACGCGAAACAATGGATACAGCAAGGACCTAAAAGCCAGCTTGGTTTTATCGAAATGCCTATTATCCTGGATACTGAAAATAACGATGTATTGCTTTGTAATAAATCTACCCGACGTTCCGGTAATAAAAAGTTTTTGGCCACCCTTGTTCAAAAATACTTCAATACAACAAAATAGTTATGTCTTTATGCAGGCTTTCAGGTACAGTGTCCATCAACTCAATCTTTTGTAAGTGTTTTCATGATCTCTAGAAACAGGCAACCTTAATAAGCAGAATATAATTTCAAGTTTTTTTCGATACAGATTTGTGCCACGATATATATTGCAATGCACAAAAGAGACGTATTTTTAAAAAAAACACATAACGCTTAAGGTGAAAGGAGAAACCCATGGGAGACGAAATTAGAGTAAATAAACCTGTTCGTATAATTCCACAGAAACCACCTCTTAAACCTGGTAAGAAAAAGGAGCAAGAGGAGCACAAGCATAAGGACGAAGCAGGAGACCACTTTCAACAATTACTTAAAGCCGCTAAGTTTGCAAATGATACTCTTGAAAGAGATAAGTCACCTTACCGGTTCCGTGTTTATCAAGAGGAAGATGAGGTTTTTATTGATATAGTAATCGTTGATGAAAGCCTGACAATTCAGGATACAAAGAAGACGAATATTACTCACGAAGAATTCACAACATGGTTAAACCATATCGAGCAGGGAAATGGGCTTTTCTTTGACATAACTGCATAATTCCTTCAAGGCGTAGGAGGTGTTTTGAACCAGAACTTTCTGTACAGGTGGAACATGTATATAAATTTCTTGTTTTTTGTGAATTGAATTTAGTCTGAAATAATATTAGAATAGCACTACTTGAAATCTGCAGGCCAAGCTCAACTGTCCGTGTTTTCAATCCTCTTTTTATTAAAGAAGCCACAAATCATGTGACCCTAAACAAACTATAGAATGAATAAATATAAACTTTATTTTATAATAGCACTATTAATCATTTATATCATAAGCCCTCTAGACTTATTTCCATTTGTTTTTGACGATCTTATAGCAACCGGTTTTTTATTCTATTTCTGGAGAAAATTTAAAAATCAAAAAAGTCAGAAAAACTATTATTCCAGAAGTCAGTCACAAGCAAACATAAGAACCGAACCTGAGGGATCATCAATAAGTGTGGATAAGTCATACAAACTGCTCAATGTCAGCTCCGATGTTCCATTTAGTGAGGTGCAGAAAGCATACAAAGAAAAAATGGCAAAGTCTCATCCGGACAAAGTTGCACATCTGAGTGAAGAGCTTCAGAAAAAGGCGAAGGAACTAACACTTGAAATTAATAAAGCCTACAACATTATCAAAAGTCACAAAGGGAGTAGAGGGTGACTACAAAACCGATAGTTAATCAAATGGATTCTTGCCAATTAGACAGGGCAGAGTGAGGAGTCTACCCGATTCGTCATTCAACCGGGATCCTAAAGCATAAAGCTGCCGGCCTCTTCCTGTGGAGCAACATAGCAGCTCTACTCCACAGGACACAATGAATTTTAGTAGTTTGTTTCCTGCCTAACGCCTCAGGTCTTTACATGCTGAACGTTTTCTACCATAAGCCTTGAAATGGCCTTAGCGAAGGCGGTAGAGTCTTTTGGCTTTGATCCTTCCAGTAACAGTGCCTGGTTATAAAGGAGGTCAGTATAATCCGCAAGGACTTTACTCTTCCTGTCCTCTTTAAATATTTTATTCATGGCTTCAAAGATCGGATGCGTTGGATTGATTTCTAAAATTCTTTTTCTTTCCGGTACCGCCTGGCCCATAGACTTCAATAGATTTTCCATTTGCAGATCCATCTCTCCCTCATCACCGACAAGGCAGCATGCAGAATCTTTCAATCTCCCTGACAGTCTGACTTCTTTTACATCATCAAGACGATCCTTAACAAGATCCAGAAGTTTTTTATATTTCTTTCCCGCCTTCTCCTTCTCCTCTTTTTCAGATTTGTCCAGAGTAACATCGCCCTTAATAGCAGATTTAAACTTCTTCCCTTTGTACTCAAAGCTGCTCATAATAACATCATCAATATCTTCCAGCATAATCAGGACTTCGTAATCCTTTTCCTTCAACACTTCAAGATATGGCGATTCCAATGTTTCATCCAGTGATGAACCAGTGATATAATAAATCTCTTCCTGCCCCTCTTTCATATCTTTAACGTATTCCGGAATAGATCTATATTTATCCTTTTCTACTTTTGTGGAAGGAAAAAGAAGAAGCTCTCCAATAGCCTCCCGTCTATCAAAATCCATATGGACACCCTCTTTCAGTATCCTGCTGAATTCTTTATAGAATTTCAGGTACGTATCAAACTCTTTCTCTTTCATCTCACTTAAAATATCAAGCACTTTTTTAGTGATACTCTTTTTTATAACGTCAATCTGCCTGTTGTTCTGCAGTATTTCTCTTGAAACATTTAATGGCAAATCAGAGGAGTCCACAACTCCCTTTACGAATCTCAAATATGGTGGTATTAACTCTTCGCAATGATCAATTATTTTTACCCTCTTCACATAAAGAGTTGGACCAACTTTATACTCTTTATAGTATATATCAGCAGGTCTCATTGATGGAATGTAAAGAAGCGATGTAAACTCTGAAGCACCCTCTGCTTTATAATGGAGTACCTTTGCCGGATCAGTAAAGTCATGAGAGACATGTTTGTAAAAGTCATTATAATCAGCTTCCGTTATTTCCGACTTACTCTTAAGCCAGATCGCCTTCATCGAATTCAGAGTCTCTTCTTCCGTAACTTTAAC
>JABGRF010000323.1 GCA_018648405.1 Candidatus Scalindua sp. | reverse complement strand
ATTGACGCTAATCTGGTATGGTCCAACCGCAAAAACCGCTTCTACAGCAAAAGGAGATTTACTTATACCAATCAATGTGGGAAATGTGCTATTGCGGACTTTCTGTTGTCGGCCACTGCCGGGATATCGTTGTAGAAGGAAGTTTTCTATGCTCATTAGATTTCTGGTAGTATTCAATTTGAGTTATCTAATTCGTTATGCAGATTATTATAAATAGAATCATATTTTACAATATTCTTTAATGCCTTTGTAGATATCTTTTAATCATCAGTTTAAACGAAAAAAGAAATCAGGCAAATTCTACCAATGGAGAAAATGTTATAAAAATTATTATACTTTAGTCAGAATAAGAAAGCATTATTTCTAATGACATTGTGAATGAGAAAATATAAGATACGATATAAATAGCGTTTATAAATATTGCTATCGTTCGTTAAAAATATCAGGTGAAAAAAGTTTAAGAATGACTGAATTAAGTAAAGTAAACACAAAAAAAGGTTCAGCAAATTACAAAATCAGGTTGGTGGTCCAGACACTTGTATTTGCCGCATTTATTTGTCTGTTAATTTTTGCAGATCCTATTGCTGAGAAGGATGGAACGGTAGATATCTTCCTTCGCATGAGTCCGCTTTCTGCAATTGGTGCAATGGTAGCGGCAAAGGAATTTATTGTAAGGTATTGGCCGGCTTTTATTGTATTGGCGGCATCCGTTTTTTTTGGTCGGTTCTTTTGCGGTTGGATATGTCCACTCGGGACTACTCTTGATATTACTGACAGCTTGCTGAAAAAACGAAGGAAGCGGATTTCGTATAAGATTTATGATGGCAAAAGGCTGAAGTATTATATATTAGCTTTTCTCCTCTTAAGCCTGTTTATAGGCCACCAGATGGTTGGCTGGCTTGATCCGATCAGCATTTCAACAAATGCATACACTGTTGTTATCCATCCCTACTTCGTTTCTCTCATCAACTCATTTTTTGGTTTTCTCCACAAATTCTATTTTATCAGTTTTATAAGTGATCCTGTCCATGCTTTTTTAAAGGAGGCGTTGTTCGCATTACATGCGCCATTTTTCAGAGGACATTTTATCTTTCTGGTAGTTATTTCTGCGATCATATTACTAGGATTATTTTACAAGAGGTATTGGTGCAGGAACCTGTGTCCATTGGGGGCATTGTTTGCTCTGTTGTCAGGTTGGTCTATTTTTAAACGAGTTGTGGGAGAGAATATTTGTGATAGTTGTGACAGGTGTAATGTGGATTGTAAGATGGGGGCTATTGATGATACGGGAATGAAAACCCAGGCAGGTGAGTGCATTTTATGCATGAAATGTCAGGATATATGTCACACCAGTGCTGTCAGGTTCACACGTACGCAGCCTTCGGAACAAGACGTACCGATTAATTTGACAAAGAGAGGTTTTGTAACTGCGTGTCTATCCAGTGCAGTTGTCGCACCTCTTTTATCACTGAACTTTCAAAAGAAGAAGAGTCAAGGTAATCTTGGGATTATACGTCCTCCGGGTTCAATTCCTGAAGATAAATTTCGGGCTAAGTGTATACGGTGTGGTGAGTGTATGAGGGTTTGTAAAACAAATGGTCTACATCCGACAATCTTAGAGGCTGGTTTGGTCGGAATGTGGACTCCGCAGCTTATTCCACGGATTGGATATTGTGCACATGATTGCGTACTCTGTACAAAGGTTTGTCCTTCGGGGGCAATTACCAGGCTTTCCAAAGAGAAGAAACAGCGTCTGGCAATAGGAAAGGCGAGAATAGACAGGAACAGATGCATTCCGTGGGTGGGCTATGCGCGATTGCCGGATTTAGACAAGAATTGGGAGGATGTCAGTTGTGGTGTGTGTGAAGAGGTCTGTCCCGTCCCGACAAAAGCAATTCATTTCAATACATATGTTCATGGTAACGGTAAGGAGATCAGAAGGGTTTATGTAAGAGAAGAAGCTTGTATCGGATGCGGTTTTTGTGAGAAGGTCTGTCCCGTAAATGGACGTTCCGCAATAGTAGTTGAAGGGATTCAACCCCAGGTAATGGTAAAGGATACGGGGACAACGGAAGATGGTCTCTTTCCTGTATCTATTGAACAGTGGAAAAGAAAAGAGAGATCTAAAGTATATGCGGGTAAAGATAAACTTTTTGAATATATGAATGGCGGTGCAGAAGTGTATTTATCTTATTCATTTATTCACGTGTCAACAGCTACATATATTAAAAAGGATTCTGATAATTCTGTTAAAGTGAATATCTGGAAATTTGGTAGTCCTGATGATGCCTACGGCGTATTTGCAAAAGATAGGGCGGGGCAAGGTGTAAATATTGGGAACGAGGCCTCTTTGTTTGATAATTATCTGTGGGTATGGAAAGACAGGTATTTTATAAGTTTTGAACCATACAGCGGTGATATCAGCCCTGATGATGTGTCATTCATTGGTACATCCATAGTAGACAATATTCCTTCCGGTAAAGTACGTTTACCGGTTATTTTGAGCTATTTACCTGAGGATGGATATGTCCATGGAAGTTCAAGGTATTTCCATAAAAAGATAATCCTGGATAATCTATACATTTCAGACAGATTTATTGATAAAAATGTGTTTAATCTCAGCGAACAAACGGATGCGGTAGTCGCTGACTACAAATCAGCTAAAAGCCGCTCGCCTTTCAAGATACTGATAATTAAATATCCCAAAAAGCAAGTTGCGGTGGAATCGTTCAACAATTTCGTTGAATTGAGAGAATCGTGGGGGGAAAAGGGCCTGGAAATTAATGGGTTACATACATTTGAGGATTTGAAAGGTAGATTTAGCAGTATAACGCGTGTTGATAATATTATAATTGCCACGTTTTTTGTAGAAACTAGAGTGAAATCTGAATTGCATATCAGTGCGGCGGTATCGAAGGCTAAAGTCATTCAGGGCAAGGACTAAGTTTTTGTTGGAAATTCAAAAACCGTTGTGATATATTATGCGATACTATATATTTAAGGAGATTAATATGGGAATAGAAAAAGGTTTGAAAACAGAAATTATTGCGGGTAATAAAGTTCACGATACCGACACGGGTTCTCCGGAAGTACAAGTTGCTTTGTTGACGGAACGGATAAAACATCTGAGTGATCATCTTAAAGAGCACAAAAAGGATCATACGTCAAGACGTGGATTACTTATGATGGTTGGTAAAAGAGCTAGATTACTGAAGTATCTTACTGGGAAAAATGAAGAAGGTTATAAGAGCCTGATAAAGAAGTTGGGCATACGTCGTTAGAATAGGTTGGTGAAAGGATTTTATAGTGAAAAATATAGTTGAAGAGACGGTTGGTGGAGAGGTTATGAGCATTGAGTCCGGCGAAGTTGCAACACAAGCGGATGGCTCTGTTATAGTTCGTTATGGAGATACAGTCATTTTGTCCACGGCGGTATGTGGTGATCCTAAGGGTGGTGACTTCCTTCCTATGACGGTCGATTATAGAGAGAAAACTTATTCCGTCGGAAAATTTCCTGGTGGGTTTTTCAAGCGTGAAAGCAGGCCCTCAAACAAGGAAATATTAACAATGAGAATGACTGACAGGCCAATGCGTCCCCTTTTTCCAAAAGGATACACAAATGAGGTACAAGTAATGTCTGTAGTGTTATCTGCAGATAAAGAAACCGATCCTGATGTTCTTTCTATGGTAGGTGCCTCTGCTGCAGTATCTATATCCGGTATGCCGTTTAATGGTCCTACAGGCTCTGTGAGAGTTGGTTTAATAGATGATGAATTTGTAATTAATCCTAAAAACTCAGAACTGGTAAACAGTAGTATTAATCTGGTTGTTTCCGGAACTGAAGATGCAGTAATGATGGTAGAATCTTCCGGAAAGGAAGTTTCTGAGGATAAGTTTGTTGATGCAATAATGTTCGGTTTTGAAGAGATAAAAAAGATTGTGCGGATGCAGAAAGAGTTGGTTGCAAAGTGTGGAAAGGAAAGACAGGTGCACGAAGAACCAACGGTAGATTCCGCCCTTTATGATGACATAAAGGCAAGGATCTTTGACGAGATTAAGGTGCAATCTGTAGTCAAAGGGAAGCTTGCCCGTAAGAAGGCGTTAAAAGCACTACGCGGTAAATTGCTTGAAGAATGTTGTACAGAAGCAGATGAAGCAGATAAAGAGGGTAAGGTTAAGGAGGTTTTTGGACTGCTTGTAGAACATGCAGTGCAGGAACAAATTATTAATGATAAAAAGAGACTGGACGGCAGAGGTCTCACTGATATAAGACCAATTACGAGTAAGGTTAGTTTCTTGCCGCGAACTCATGGTTCTGCGCTGTTTACCAGGGGGGAAACGCAGGCACTCGTAGTGGCTACGCTTGGAACATCAATGGATGAACAGCGTGTAGATGGTCTGGTAGATGGATACACTAAAAAGTTTATGCTGGATTATAATTTTCCACCATTTTGTGTTGGCGAGGCGAAACCAATTCGTGGACCGGGTAGACGGGAAATTGGCCATGGTACTTTAGCTGAAAAAGCCCTGGAACCTATGGTACCTGCTTACGAAGATTTTCCTTATACGATACGAATAGTATCCGATATTCTCGAATCTAATGGATCCTCTTCAATGGCCAGTGTTTGTGGTGGTACGCTTTGTATGATGGATGCCGGGGTCCCGATGAAACGTCCGGTTGCAGGTATAGCAATGGGAATGATTAAAGAGGGTGATGAAGTTCGAATACTATCCGATATTTTAGGAGATGAGGATCACCTGGGTGCCATGGACTTTAAAGTTGCAGGAACAGAGGTTGGTATTACTGCGCTTCAGATGGACTTGAAGATAAAAGGCATAAGCGAGCAGATTATGAAAGATGCACTTGCCCAGGCAAAAGAGGGCAGGATGCATATCTTAAAGGAAATGGCGGCTGCCCTTGAGGAGCCTCGTGGCGAGATTTCGATTCATGCTCCGAAGCTTGTTAAAATTAAAATAAATCCGGACAAGATCGGATTGGTTATAGGCCCTGGTGGTAAAAATATTAAGAAAATACAAGAGGAATCATCTTCACGAGTGGAAATAGATGATGATGGAACCATTGTAATTTCAGCAGCTACACTTGAGTCTGTAGAACTTGCCAAGACCTATATCAGAGGGCTTACAGATGATGCAGAAGTAGGAAAAATATACAATGGAAAAATTGTTTCTGTTAAAGAGTATGGAGTGTTTGTTGAAATAATGCCGGGTAAAGAAGGCCTGGTACATATCTCTGAGCTTTCTAATGATTATATTGAGAAAGTAGAAGATGTGGTGAAAATGGGTGACGAAGTTAAAGTAAAACTGATAGGTATAGATGATCAGAAAAGACTGAAGCTAAGCAGAAAAGCTGCTCTTACGGATGAAAGTGCTGCTAAGGCTAGTACATAAATAGTTGAATAATATTACAAC
>JABGRF010000402.1 GCA_018648405.1 Candidatus Scalindua sp. | reverse complement strand
TGAGAAATTTCACCGGCATAGCCTTCTTCAATAGATTTCAAGAGACTCTGTATTGCACTTAAGGGTGACCTGAGCTCGTGTGTAACCTTGTAAGTAAATTCACTCTTTTCTCTGTCTAACTCTTCAAGTCTATTATATGCATCGGTGATGTTGTCTTTAAGGGTAACAATTTCATTTTCTCTCCTCCTAAGACGGCAGTTTACAGATGTTGCGAGATATGCAGAGAAGAACAATGATGTAATGCTAAAGAAAATTATTGAGAGCAGATAAAGGCCATTGTCATAAACAGGATTGGGGAAAAGCTCCTTTATATGAACATGAGGGGTTATATGGAGATATTCAAGTATTGACAGCCCGGTTATTAATAGTACTGCAAATCCAGCCTGGAAATAACACGCCCTTTTTGACAAAAGGAATGCCGCTATAATCACATGAAAAATGAAATAGAAGATTACAGGGCTTTCTATACCACCAGTGTAGTGGACAAGAGAGACAAGGGCAATCCAGTCTGCAGAAATCTGTATGTTGGTAAAATTACTATGTGATTTAACGTATTTCTGTAAATAGAGGCAAGCAAAGTTAAACATCAATATACAAAACGCGATAAAAAGTATTGGCGTAAGTGGCAGATTGATTTTCAGGGCAAACCTGGCAAATGTGGAGGTGGTGCATATCCCAGCAACTATGATCCAGCGCAGGGTTATAAACCTTGAAATACTTTCTATAAGCTCTTCTTCCAGTGAAGATTTTTCCGGTCTATGAGTTTTATAAGGCATGAGGGTTTGTATTATGTCAAAGCTTTTTACTACCAGACAGAAGCTCTGAGACCTTTTTTAATAAATTCTTCGGATGTACAGGCTTTTCAATAAAATCATCAACAGGCAGGAATGCTTCATCCTTTTCAGGAGAAAAACTTATACCCTTCTGCTTAGAGATAGCGGTAATCATCAGGATCGGAATATTCCTGCAATTCCGGTATTCAGAATCCTTATCTTCACTCCTTAGTTCATAGGCGACATGGAAACCCGCTGTGTCGGTCTCCATCATCACGTCAAGTATTATCAGATCTGGAATCTCCTCTCTTGCCATCTGCAGTCCGTCACTTCCATTGTTTGCAGTGATTACGTCATACGCGTTTGCTTCCAGTGGAAGCCTCATTGCTTCAACAATGTCAGGGTCATCGTCGATTATTAATATTTTCTTGTTTGTCATGGTAATTTAGTCTCCATGCTATTATCCATTATCTTTTTATTACCGGGTTTGAGTTTGGTAACGAGGAGAAGGTTTAGTACAGTATCAATAATATCAGGCATTGAATCTTTCAGTTTTATGGATAGCTCCATTCCATAATCAATTGTTTCTGGCTGTACGCCTATGATTATAATCTCTGGTGGGTTATCAAGGATCTCTACTGTTTTTATCACTTCCAGTAGATTGGTATCGTGTAATGAATACTTCTTCATAGAATAGACTGAACGTACGTCCTCGGATTTAAATGTTGTAATTGTACCCGGTAGCATCTCTGTATCTACAGCGTCAATGAAGATAACTCTTTCTGCATCCTGCATCAGGTCTGTTAATTTGAATCCTCCGGTACCACCATCATAAATCTCAACATCAGGGGGAAGTTCGCGCTTCTCAAGCTCGTTGATTACGTGAACACCAATACCGTCATCCTTCAATAGTAGGTTGCCGACCCCGATAACTACTGTCTTGTCCATATTATTCATTTACGAATTTCACCTTCATGAGATGTGTTGCGCATGATATGCACGGATCGTATGCTCTTACAAGCATCTCTATATCCATTATAATATCATCTCTTTCCTTGTGCAAGATTCCGGGTACCAACGATCTCAGATCATTCTCTATATTTGCAAGGTTCTGACCGGTTGGGATAATATAATTTGCATACGTAATCTTGCCGTCATCGTCTATCTTATGCTCATGGTATAGTGTGCCTCTTGGTGCTTCTGTCGCACCGACACCTCTTCCAGTCTTCGGTGTTAACTCTGCCTTTTCTTCTTCTATGCCATTAGACAAGAGTTCATCAATCAGGTTGATACTATCCTCAAAACAGTGTATCGTTTCCACTACCTGTGCGACATTATTCATATAAGGGTTATAGCAGGGGTGTTTCAGCCCCAGTTCATCAGCAACCTCTCTGGCTCGTGGATGCAGCTGCTCGTGGTTATTGTTAAATCGTGCGAGTGCGCCAACCATATATGAATCTTTGCCGGACTTTGCGTGCTTTGCTGTTGAGTGTGTGACCATAAACTCTTTTACCCTGTCAATGTAGTCGTCCGGACTTGTATTGCCATCATCACTTGATTTGATTACACCGTCATAAAGGGCATATTCATCCGGGTTGGTAAGCGAGATATATTCTGTCTCCCTCTCGAATTCAGGGTTTTTTAATGTTTTGAAGAATTCAACAGTTTCTTGAATCTCCGGTCTTGCTTTAATAATTCGTTCCCTGAATGCGGCAAGGTCATCAGGCCGTGGAGATTTTGAGAAGCAGCCTATCTTTAGCGTAATAGGATGAATGTGCCTGCCGCCAACCAATGCACATAAGTCATTTGCAAGGGACTTAAGCCTCATTCCCCTTAATACAGTCTCTTTGTTATCTTTGACCATGCCAAACACACTGCCTACCCTGAAGAAGTCCGGGGCTGTCAGGAAATATACGTGAAGTATATGGCTCTGAATGAATTCAGCATTCAGTAAAAGTTTTCTCAGCCTTATTGTCTGTTCAGATGGTGCAAAGCCAAGTGCTGATTCAATGGCCTTAATCGATGTAGTGGTATGAGTAACAGCGCATATTCCACAAATACGTGAAGTAATATGGGCGACTTCACGATATGACCTGCCAAGCGCCATTGCTTCAAAGAACCGCGGGGACTCTACTATCTCCATCCGTAGTTCTTTGATCTTTCCGTCCTTGACATCTATTACTATATTCCCGTGTCCCTCTACCCGCGTTATATGTTCAATACCAACATGGAAGTCATGCATCTGTTATATTCCTCAGAATTATTTAAATTTATCCTTACTGTTTTCGCCAAATAACATATATTGTGAAATAGCCTCTTCAACGCTCAGGCCGTGTTCGTTCAACAGGTTCTTATGTGATGAGAGGTTCGGGTCGTCAATCAGCCCTCTGCAGCCGGTGCATCCGTCATTATATGTAGGACAAATTGCCTTGCAGCCGGCCCTTGTAACAGGGCCCATGCAGACCATGCCTTTCTCGAATAGACAGACGTTTTCTCTCATCTGACATTCAACGCATACAGGATAATCGGGTATGCGCGGTTTTTTGCCAAGAAGTAGTGATTTGGTGACCTCGACAAACTCTTCTCTATCAATTGGGCATCCATGTATGTGGTAATCCACTTTGACTACTTCCTCAATAGGACGTGCAGGAATAGTGTCGAAGTTGTCAGCCATCTCGCCATATACAATCTTCTGAACACTCTTCATCTCATATTGATTCTTCATGCAGTTTACACCACCAATTGTTGCACATGCACCCAGGGCTATAACGATACTCGCAGTGTCACGGATGGTCTTGAGACGTTCGATTTCAGACTCTCTTGTGATACTGCCTTCAACAAAAGCGATATCATACTCTTCACTTTTTTCACTTATTGCCTCTCTGAAAGTGACTATGTCAATCAGGTCGAGGAGATCGAGGAGTTGTTCCTCAATTGTGAGCACCACTAGTTGGCAACCTTCACAGCTTGTGAATGAGAAAAAAGCGACTCTTGGTTTTGTCATATCGCCTCCGAAAGAAACTTTAATGTATGATAACTGAATTCAGGGCCTTCAAGACAGACATAAACACCGTTTATCTGACAATGGCCACATTTACCGACACCGCACTTCATACGTCTTTCAAGTGACATTATTATATTGTTTTCAGGTAACTGTTTCATTTGAAGCTCAAGCAGGACGTACTTGTACATTACCGGGGGACCGACGATCATTGCATAAGTATTAGACGGATTCAATTTGAGTGGGGGTATAAGCCTTGTGATAACCCCTGATTTTCCGGACCAGTCTGCTCCGGGTACATCAACAGTAATTTCCAGATCTATGTCTCCTCTAGATTTCCAGGATTCCAGTTCATCTGCAAACAGAATCTCATCAGGACTCTTAGCTCCATACAAGATAGTTACTTTTGCAAAATCTTCTCTCTTTTCCAGGACATAGTAGATCAGAGAGCGAAGAGGTGCCAGCCCCAGCCCGCCCGCTATAAACAATATATCATTTCCCTTCATTTCATCTATCGGGAATCCATTGCCAAGTGGCCCTCTAATGCCCAGAGAAGAACCCTCTTCTAATCTGTGAATAGCGGATGTAACATCACCGGCTTTCCTGATACAGAGACCAATAATATTTTTATTACTGGGCGAAGATGAGATTGATATAGGGGCCTCTCCAATACCGAAAATAGAGAGCTGGACAAATTGTCCCGGATTAAAATCGAATTCACGAGAATCACTCAGTTTCAATTCAATATACTTTTCCATGTCTGTAAGCTGTCGTGTGCTTACGACCTCTGCAATCTCAGGCAGAAAGATTGAATCACTGTTATTCATTATTATTACTGCTTTCTATTACAGAGTTAACCGTTTCTGCTACATCGATATTAACAGGACAGGATCTTGTGCACCTACCACATCCTACACAGAATGATGCATTGTGTTTTGTCATCAGGTAGTTAAATTTTCTGTTAAATCTGTGACGCAGTCTTTGTCCTCTTGTTGACCTGAAGTTTTCTCCAGTAGAGACAACAGCAAAATCTTTTAGAGTACACGCATCCCACTCCCGACACCTCTCTCCTGATGACATATCTAATTCCATGCAATCGTAGACGTCGAAGCAATAACAGGTAGGACAGACTATATTACAGCGCCCGCAACCAAGGCATCTGTCATTTAATTCCTCCCATATGGGGTTATTATCTGCATTTTTAAATAACAGAGGTAATTCGGACAGATCAGCTTTGAACTTATAATCAAACAAGCCTTCTCTTTTCTTCTTCAGTTGCAGATATTTCTCCTTGTCTTCATCTTCTGCATCAGCAAAGTCCGCGTATTTACTTATCAACTCTTCTCCACGCGATGTCCTGACAACTGTGTAAAATTTAGTGCCAATATCTGTCATCATCACGTCATAGCCATCATCTACTTCGAGACAACCAACACTTGCGCAGAGGGCGTGTTCATAACATGGTGCCAGGCAATCTATACCGAATATAATGGTGTCAGCCCGTTTTTTTGTATAATTCGTATCTTCATGGTCAGTAGTAAATACCTTGTCCAGAAGATTAATTCCATGTATATCGCATGGTCTAACTCCAAAGAGAATCTGTTTTTTCGACTCTACTACCGGTCTTACGTCTGCATGTGGTTTAGTGTCAAAACGTAGCAAGGTTTCCTGCTGAGGAAAGAGGTATTTCTTGGGGGGGAGAATAGTTGGTTTGTAATCCTCTAGGGGATCAGCAAACTCTTCCATTTCGGCAAAGACGTAGTGTCCCTCTTCCTTCTCCGTTACACCGTACACCGTGAATGTCTTTTTGAGTATCTGACAAAGGCTGTTAATATTTCTCTTTTCAATAATTATATCATTCAT
>JABGRF010000284.1:1623-5670 GCA_018648405.1 Candidatus Scalindua sp. | reverse complement strand
TATTATGAATAATCTTGTAAAAACCCTCATAAACCGGATGTCGAAAATATCCGGTACAACTTTGACTGAAAAGCATATGGACATTCTGGAGTATGCATTCAGCTACTACGAAAAGAACAGGGTCGGCCCCCTGTATCAGAACATTAAAAAGAATACCGGTACGACCAAAGGGGAAATTGAACAACTATTCCCTCATGGTCTTGATTCTGTTTATACCTGGATTGGGATACCTATTCAGACAGTAAGGGATCTGTGCAAGCCTATGGCCACAGTCCATGTTGAGGACCATAGGGAAGTCTACTTTGATCATAACGCAACAAGTTTCATCCGGGATGAAGTAAAGAAAAACCTGATGGAATACTATAGTGGTTCTTCCGGATTCGGCAACCCAAGCAGCAGTACAAATCCCGGTAAAATCTCCTATGACATAATCAGGAAATCACGTCTACAGGTTTCCGAGTGTCTGAAAGTGTCTCCCGAAGAGATAGTATTTACCGGCTCCGGTTCGGAAGCTAACAATGCGGCCATTAAGGGAATTGCCTTCAAGCACCTTGCTGACAAAGGACATGTTATCAGTAGTAAAATAGAACACCCCTCAGTATTACAAGCGTTAGAGTATCTGGAAGATTTAGGTTTTACCGTTACTTATTTAGATGTGGAGAGAGATGGACGTGTAACTGCTCAGTCCGTCAAAGACAATCTAAGGAAAGACACCATACTCGTTTCTATTATGGCGGTAAATAATGAGATTGGAGCAATTAATCCAATCAGTGAAATAGGTGAAGTCTGTCAAACTGCCAATGTTCCGTTTATGGTCGACGGGATTCAGGGTCTTGGAAAGATTAAACTTCTTCCTAAGAAAATGGGAATCTCCCTGATGACAATGTCCGGTCACAAAATCTATGCCCCTAAAGGTGTTGGTGCTTTATATATAAACAAAGAGACATCTATAGTACCTCTCATTCATGGTGGGGCACAAGAGTATGGATTACGGGCAGGAACTGAAAATATCGGATCAATAATGGCCTTTGGTCAGGCAGCCAAACTGGCCTGTTCCGAAATGGAAAAGGAGAACAGACGACTGCTGGAACTGAGAGATTATTTCTTAGAAGGACTAAGGAAAATTGAACCGGGTATTATAGTAAACGGTTCGCTGGAACACCGCACAGCTAATAATCTGAATATAGGTTTCCCGGATGTTGACAGCGGTTCATTGCTTCTCAGCCTGAACCAGATCGGAGTATATGTCTCATCCGGCTCTGCCTGCAGTGCAGGCAGTACAGACGCGTCATATACCATTAAGGCACTGGGTGTCGACACCGACAGATATGGTATTATCCGATTCAGCTTTGGTCTGCCAAATACCAGAGAAGACGTGGAATACCTTTTCAAATATTTACCATCAATCCTGAAACAACTTAAAGCTGAATCTTTTGGGGATTAAGATAACCAACACATGAAACAGAAAACTTGAACTCAGAAACTGCATACAGACGCCTGCAACTAGCGCCCCTCTCTGGGCTGCCTGAGTTCCTCCTTCGGGCTGTCTCTGCGCGACAGACGCGGCTCGCCGCCACCGGGAGGCAGGACACGCTTGTCTTCTGAAGCGACCCATACAAAACGTGACTGCGACTTACTCCCCTTGTAAGCGGGAACACGGAAACGACTCACATGAAGGCCACAGCCCCCCACAAGGAGCCGTTCAAATTTTTTACTCGGTTCAGCTGACCACACAGCCAGACATCCATGCTTGCGTAGTGCGTAACGACAGGCCATAATACCTTCATAACTGTACAGAATGCTGTTCGCTGAACTGGTCATCGCACTGGGACCGTTATCAACATCAAGCAGGATAGCATCAAATTTACTCTTGGAACGTAAGATAAGGCCTACGATATCTCCCGTCTTGAGGTCAACTCGTTTATCTTCCAGCGGCTGTCCGTTGAGTTCCCCGAGGAACTCACGATTCCATTCGACCACGGCACTCAACAGCTCACTTACAACCACTTTGGTTTGAGGGTTGAGCATATCGAGAACCTGACGCAGGGTGTAGCCTAAACCCAGCCCACCGATGAGCACACTCGGAGCCTTGTTATCAACCAGATGCGCACAACCCAGTCGCGCGAGCTCCAGTTCCGACTCATGCTGACGGGTGCTCATCAAATCCTGACCATTGATCTTGATCGTGAAATCACGATCGTGCTGATAAAGTTCCATCTCGCCTCCGTCCGGGGTTCGGGCAGTGGCTAATCTTACACTCGGTTTCATAGTCGTATCCTATATAAACATATGCTCCACATAAACAACTACCACTTGTGCATATGTTTGCAATAGAGGCTTGATGCGATGGAGATATGTGTGTTAGTGAACTGTTTCGTAAATACGTACTTCTTTTTCAAGTCGCTTTGAAAGTTTATCTTCTTCAATGTCGAGGTCGTAATCCATTTGCAAACCAAGCCAAAACGGTGGGGACATTTTGAAATAATGTGCTAAGCGAAGCGCTGTATCAGCTGTAATTCTGCGTTTCCCGTGTACTATTTCATTAATTCTGCGTGGAGGAACACCAATATCATTAGCCAATCGATTTTGACTTAACCCCATTGGTTTCAGAAATTCTTCCAAAAGTATTTCTCCAGGGTGGATTGGTTTCATTTTTCTTGTGCTCATTTTACTACCTCCTAATGATAATCGGTTATTTCAACATTTCTTGCTTCACCATCAGACCACTTAAAGCAAATTCGCCATTGATCATTTATTCGAATGCTACGTTGTCCTTTTCTGTCACCGTGCAATGCCTCAAGGCGATTTGATGGTGGAACACTCAAGTCATTTAATTTTTTAGCTCTATTCAGCATTCTTAGTTTTCGTAATGCAATACGTCGAATGTCGTGAGGGAGCTTACGTGAAAAGAAACGATTGAATATTTTTTCTGTTTCTTTACACTTAAACGACTTTATCATGCTAGAAGTATAAACTACTATAACGCGTAACGTCAAGCGTTAAATACCACTGAAAACTAAAGAGCACATAATAGTTAACCAATGCAATAATACAAGATTTGGCTAAACATCTGATTATGTTTTTTCTTGTGAATAAGTCAGGTTTGAACCTGATTTTCTCTGTACAAATCACCCCTAATACTTTTCTTCACGATTTTAAATTCGCTCTTATTCTCTTTTTTTGTAATGACGATATGACTGTTATTTTCTGAACAAATATCAAACGATATATTATGTTTCGTATAATTTGGCCTTGATATTATTCTCTTACCGTCAGGATGGCTTGGATATTTAGACATTAGTAGATACGAATATTTTTCATACTCATAACCTAACACACCATTCTTCAAATGCCTCTGGATACGAGACCTATCTATTCTCTCAACGAAATGACACCAATCAGAATCAGAATCTCTCAAAGGGCAAAATCCGTTTGACACCGTACATGGAGCAATAGTGCTAAATCCTTTTTCTATTAATTTATCTCTAGCCTGAATAATATTATTAAATCCAGATGGTGTTCCCGGCTCTAGTATTAAAACCATATTCGAGTTTTCAACTAAACCCGATAAACTATCCAGAAAGTTGTCACATTCACAGAAAGTATAGGAAAATACACAAAGATCATTTGTCGGAATATCTTGAGATTCCAGCCTTAAATAGTTACAACTAATCGAATCTACATCTGTACGAGGAACAGACGAGGAAAGGAACTTCTCGACAAGATCATTCATAATACCAATAAATGAATCACTCCGCTCTATATTAGTATATTTATTTATTGTTTTAAATTTACTAAGGGCAAAAAGGAGTGTCCCCGGCCCTCCGCCAAAATCAACAACAGATTCAATATCTTGAAAAATATCCGGATGCTGGCTAATGATCTTTTCCATTACACCCATAATTGGCCTGCCTCTGGCAATCATATATAATGCAGCCATGCCAGGATCATTTATATATGTATTTCTACGTGCCGGAGATTGATACGCATAAAACAGCTCTTCAAGATTTTTCTCTTTGGAATAGTTAACTAAATAATTAGAGTAAA
>JABGRF010000284.1:0-1523 GCA_018648405.1 Candidatus Scalindua sp. | reverse complement strand
GTCAAATATTTTCATTATATTTATAAGCCTATCAAATCATATCCGTAGCTTATCAGTTATAATACAGGAGCTTATGGTCAAAGTTTAATAAATTGTTATCTACGTATTACTGGAATAATTGTTTGAAATTGAATTACTTTTACCATATCATCCAACAAGCCATGTATGAGTCTATCATACTCTCTGGGTATTCTTTTTTAATGTATATAAACAGATGGAATCTACGGTACTGATATATGATGCAGAGTGCAGTTTATGCTGTGGGTGTATGAACTGGATAAAATCACACTCAATGAATACAGACACATTTAAATTCATCGCATGCCAATCGGAAGAACGCAAGAGTAGATTTCCGAATATAGAGAAGGATGCATGTATGGATGTCTTACACCTGGTGATGCCTGATGGACGCATCCTGGCAGGTGACAAATCGCTACCAGAGATACTATATCATTTAAGGTATTTCAGATGGCTGGCAATTTTTTTTAAGATACCGGTGATCAGCTTACTATCATATTTTGTCTATCGCCGGATAGCAAACAATAGATACATAATCTCGCAAACATTATTGCCCTTAACAGAGGAAAAAGTATAAAAGCGTTCTCAAACTTTACTCTCAATCGCTAAGCAAAGCTGTCAAGTTGAGGCCCATCAATCCACCCTGTATCTTCCTGTTGGACTTTCGGTTTGACTATCGGTACTTTAGTTATATTTTCTGATCCATTTATTAATGTTCCAAGTAAACAGGAATCCCCATACTCTTCAGGTGTACCTGCAAAGTCAAATACCAATGTTTCTTGGAACGGCCAGGCAACACATAACCTTGGGATTGGATTTAACCTACCTATACGCTCCCTAATATCCTCTGGATTTTCAAAAAGGCACACAATGTATTTGCGACCTACCTGGTGCAGAAGATGCAACTTCTCAAAAAGATCATCTCTACCCAGCACCTGCAATAAAATCTTTTTTTGATTCTCATTTGAGATACTATTTACCTTAGTAGGAATTTCGAAATGATGTTTATTGGTTTTCTCATCATGACTTAAACCCAGCTTCATCAGATCCAATTCAAGTGCTTCCGGCAAATAATCTCCAGAATGAGAGTCACTGTTGGGAAGTGTAGATTGAGTCCTGGAACGTGGTTTTGCTCTAATAATCCTGTTAAAAACGGAATTAGCCTGTACCCCACCCATCTGTATATAGAGATTCATTTCTCCGTATACTGTTTTCGCTCCCTTATAATTTACTGAATCAGCAGCCACAAAATTATCAAACCTGACTTTATCAATTTTTCTTCGCTTTTTACTCTCTCCAAACTCTAATGTCTTCAAATACCCTGAATGCCCAATTTCGCTTCTTTTTTCTCCCTCTTTACTCCTTTTGTTACTCCATATCTCAGCATACATCCTGTACGCGTTTAGTTCACTAAGATATGAAATACTATCAGGATAAAATTTGGGCAGGATTTCAGGTAATGCACCTTTTTCGATATCTCTCTCATCTATATTCATTTTTCTATT
>JABGRF010000299.1 GCA_018648405.1 Candidatus Scalindua sp. | reverse complement strand
GGCGTATAATCACCTCTCCTTTGTGATAAGTTTTTCCCAGTCCACTCTCTTCCATGCAATCCTCCTTTTGGTTCTCTTGTTTATTGCCGTCACTTAAGAACGCGCCTGAATTAATTCATTTGTCATTTACTATCAGTACCGAATAGAGTCTGTATTTGATCGGTTATTTGCTCTAATTTAAATGGTTTGTTTAGTAGGAAGTCTGCCTTCATACCTTCTTCCTCAATTGGCTTGTGCTTCTCATTCCAGCCTGTCATTATGCCAATCTTCGGAACCTTATCTAGCTTTTTCAGGGCATTTATTACATCATATCCATAGGTATTCGACATGGCAAGATCTGTCAGCACAAGATCAAAATTTTCTCGATTTGCCAGCTCTATAGCCTCCGCTCCCTTATTAACAGTACGAACTTTATGTCCTTCTTTGGAGAGAAATGTATCAAGAATTACACACATGTCATCTGCGTCATCTACCACTAAAATGCTAAGCCCCATGTTTCTTGATTTCGACTTGTCTGCTTTTTTCGGTATGTCGGCTCTAATCGCTTCGGTAGTCGTCTGAAATTGCATGGTAAACGTACTGCCTCTTCCCACTTCGCTCTTCACATCTATTTTTCCGCCATGTCTTTTCATAGTACCGTAAACCGTACTTAATCCCAATCCAGTCCCTTCCGGGCATCTTGTAGTATAAAACGGATCAAATATATGACTCTGAATTTCTTTGTCCATGCCAATACCTGTATCAGAAATGCTTACAAACAGGGTATTCTCCTTGCTCCATATAGCAAGTGTAATACTGCCGCCGTCAGGCATAGCGTCCAGAGCGTTGTTTATTATGTTTATAAACATCTCTCGTACATCAGATGGTTGACACATCACTGGTGGAACTTGTTTAATATCTTTCTGATCTATAAAGTATTTTATGCCATCGGCCTGAGCCATATTTTTCCATCTGGGCATCGTGAATTCTAATGACTGATTTAAAAGCACCTGCATATCTGCAGGCTCAAGATTAAATGATACTTTACCTGCTTTGGTAAAATCAAGCATCCTGTTGGCTATTGAAGCACCATCATCTATTGCTTTCATTGTAATATCAAGCACCGCCATCATTTCACTATTGTCCTCGTAGTCCATCTGCAGTAATTGTACATTACCAGAGATTATGTTGAGAATGTTGTTGTATTCGTGGGAAATGCCTGCAGTTATTATTCCGATGGATTTTAGTTTCTCAGACTGTATGAGCGCCTGCTCCGCTTTCTTGCGTTCAGTGATCTCGTTTTCCAAAAGTACTCTCTGCTCATGGAGATCCAGGAACACTCTCACCTTGCTTTTTAATATTTCAGGCTCAATCGGCTTGAGCATATAGTCTACGGCACCGACTTCATATCCTTTAAATATATATCTGTTTTCAACTGAAATAGCTGTTACAAAAATGATTGGTGTATTGACTTGTGTACGCATGATTGTTGCTGTTTCGAATCCGTCCATCACCGGCATCTGAACATCCATAATGATCAGGGCAAAATCGTGTTTCAGGACTTCAGCCAGCGCTTCGTTCCCGTCTATGGCTGTTATTACATTGACGTCAAAATCCTCAAGTAAGGCTGACTGTGCCAGCAAGTTCTCCTTTACGTCGTCTACGATAAGAATATTCGGCTTTTTTGATAGCATAGGTTTTTCCTTTTAAACTTATTTATACAGCCATACGTGAAGCAAAGACGTCAGTCTGTCAATATCAACCGGTTTTGCCAGGTAATCATCTGCTCCGGCCTCTACACACTTTGCCCTATCTGTTTTCATTGCTTTTGCCGTCAACGCAATGATCGGAAGATTCTTAAATTTTTTCTGCTTCCTGATCCTACGCATTGCCTCATAGCCATCCATCTTTGGCATCATTATATCCATTAATACAATGTCAACTTCCGGGTCTTTTTCAAGACATTTCAGGCACTCTTCACCGTTGGCTCCTACAAGCACTTCCATCTTCTTGTCTTCCAGAAAACTTTTTAACGCGAACACATTGCGCATGTCATCATCTACCAGAAGGATTTTCTTGTTTTTCAATACAAGCTCTTTGCCATGGACCATTCTTATCATTTTCTGTTTGTCCCCCGGTAATTTAGCTTCAACACGATGTAGGAATAGACCTACTTCGTCCAGAAGCATATCCGGAGATTTAGCATTTTTAACAACTATACTTTCAGAATATTCTTTAAGTTTTTCTTCTTCATACTCAGTCAAAGAATTTTCAGAATAAATGATAACGGGAATCTCTGATAGTGCTTTCTCTTTCTTAATAAATTCCAATAAACCATAACCTGAAATATCTTTAACTCCCAGGTCAAGAACAACACAATCAAAACGTTCAGATTCCAACATATTCACGGCTTCATTGCCTGTAGAAGCACTAAATATTTTAATGTCTCCATTGCCTAAAACTTCAGTTATATGTTTTAATGCTACCTGGTCGTTCTCTACTACCAGTAAACTTCTTATTTTACTGGAAATAAATTGTTCTATTCGTGAAAATGTTTCTTCAATCTGTTCCGTGCTGACAGGTTTAGTTAAATACCCCATTGCTCCAATTCTCATGGCAGTCTTCTTATGGTCATCTATAGAACAGAAATGTACGGGAATGTGCCTAGTTTTGGAGTTGCTTTTAAGATTATCCATGACAACCCAACCATTCATACCAGGTAAAACTATATCCAGAATGATAGCGTTGGGACTGTATTCGTACGCAAGCTTGAGCCCGCCCTCACCACTTTCGGCGATTAAACATTTGAAACCATTTTCACGACCTAACTCAATCAGTATGCTCGCGAATTGATCATCGTCCTCAATAATAAGAATTGATCTGTCTTCAGTTGACAAGTCCTCACGGTCGTCAGGAATGGTCATGACCGGCATTGGAGTATCTTCAAAATCATATCCAACCGTTTGGAAGGAAGGTTCAATATCGGTAACATAATCCCCTGAGGTTTCTACTGTATGAGTCACATAACTCTTTTTTATTTCCAGTACTTCCGGCAGATACAGGGTGAAAGTACTACCATCTCCGATTTCACTCTTGAGTTGAATTTCTCCACCCATCAAACTAGCCAAATCTCTGGAAATAGAGAGTCCTAGACCAGTACCTCCATGCTTACGACTTGTGCTTCCATCAACTTGTTTGAATGCCTCGAAGACTATGCCTTGACGATCTACAGGAATGCCCTCTCCTGTATCAGAGACACTAAAAGCAATAGCTTTATCAATACTTAAACCGCACTTTTTAAGAATAACCCCTCTTTCAGGTCTGCTAACATTTACACTGATGCTTCCACTGGATGTAAATTTCAAAGCATTAGAGATGAAATTATTAATAATCTGTTCTAGCCGTTTCTGGTCAGTGTACATCTGGACAGGAAGTTCTCCAGAAACCTTGACATCAAAAGATAATTCTTTCTCCTCTGCTAAATGGTCAAAACTTCTACCAATAAATTCTGCATATTTATTGATATTGATATTCATTGGACTCAACTCTGTCTGGCCGGATTCTATCTTTGCAAGATCCAGAATATCATTTATCAGACTTAAAAGTGAATTGCCGCTGGAATGAATATTTCTAGCCATTTCCACATCTTTTTCTTCAAGATTTTTTCTCTTGTTTTCGGACAGATATCTCGCAAGAAGCAGTATGCTGTTTAAGGGTGTCCTTAACTCGTGCGACATATTTGCCAGGAATTCAGATTTGTACCTGCTGGACATTTCAAGGTCTCTTGCTTTTTCTCCTATCTCAATGTTCTTCCTTTTTATTTCCTTTTGCTGTGACTGAAGATATTGTGCATTTTCTTCAAGGTCTTCATTCGCGCTCTGCAACTCTTCCTGTTGAGCTATTGATTTTTGCTCGGATTCCTGCAATTCTTCATTGGATTGTTTTAGTTCTTCCTGCTGCACCTGTAGCTGGTGACCTAAAGTTTCTGATTCATCTAAAAGTGTTTTCAACTTTACATTTGCAAAAACCGCATTAAGCGCAATCCCGAAACCGACTTTAATCTGATTCAAAAGTTCAATTTCCAATGCTGAGAACGGTTCTAATTTTGCCAATTCTATTACACCTAATACTTGATTTATATACAAAATAGGTATGGCAATTATATTCTTCGGCTTAGTGTTTCCAATACTTGATGCTATCGAAGGAGATATATAATCCTCAGGGATATCCCTCATATATACAATCTCTTTCTTTTTAGCTGCCTGACCAAGCAGACCTTCACCTAGCTCAAACCGTTTGTCTTCTATCTCCTCTTTTTTGCAGGCATAACCGGAAGAAAATCTGAAATGGCTATTATCTGCAATGTAAAATGCTCCAACCTGCGCATTCAGAATTGTCACTATATAATCAAGGCTCATATCAGTCATATCTTCCACTTCTTGAATGCCTCGTATTTTGTCTTCAAAATTAATCCTGGATGTAGCAAGCCAGTTTAGTCCGGACTGTTTTTGTGATGCATCATCTACCTGGTCTACCATCGAATTAAAAGCGTTGGCAAGTATCCCTAGTTCATCACCTGACTGAATTTTTATTCTTGTACATAACTTTCCCTCTGCAAATTCATTTACTGTTTCTACGAGGGCTTTTATAGGGTTTCTGATAGCTCTAATAATTAAAAAACCCAGTGCTATTGCTATTAATAAACTTACTACACATATATATATGATTCTCAGGATTATTGTCTCATTGAGCTTCTTTACTCTCGGACCAAGGGCATCCTGGTCAGCTTTTACTGAGAGTTTAATGTCTTCAGCAGCGTTGGCAATGATTGGCCCTATCCTGTCCAGCTCATTTTTTATGATACTGTTGCGGTCTAATATAATGTCTACAAGTCTAGAAAAGTTTTTCTTGTACTTACCTCTTTTCTCCTGAAATACTTTAAACAATGCTATACGTTCAGGGTTCTGGAGTTCTTTAATCATAGTTTTGTATAGCGGGTCAATCTCTAGTCCTAATTCATCATCAAATCTTTGAACCGTATCAATCTTGTTTGTATCCAGGAATTTTGTTGCATATAAACGGCCTAACAGTAAGTGCTCCTGTATTCGTCCGGCATAATAAGCTGCTGTCAGATCACCATCTTTATGGGCTGATTCTATTATATCAGTCATGGCTTTTCTCATTGCCA
The DNA here is from genome assembly GCA_018648405.1 of Candidatus Scalindua sp. Lineage (GTDB taxonomy): Bacteria > Planctomycetota > Brocadiia > Brocadiales > Scalinduaceae > Scalindua. The sequence goes on along the minus strand of JABGRF010000299.1, from coordinate 580 downwards.
GACCGTTGGGATCAAGAAATTTGTATATGATTTCATTACGTTCTTTTTTATATGTAACCACTCTGTCAAATGATTCAATATAGTTGTCGACTAATTCGTGAATCAGAGCAACCTTCTTAGCGCGTTCAGGTTTTTTAATATTTAATGCTGACTCACCAATAAATCTCAACATTAACTTTTCACGTTTCTTGTATTCCCTGACGTCAATATGACTGCCGGTCTTCAGAAACCTGTTAGTGTAAAAGCGTACCAGAAGCATATTTGCCTGAAGTCTTCCAGCCAGAACAGAATCTTTGGCAAGATCGCGATACTGATTAAATGATTCTTTCGAATTGTCTATACTGTAGAAGGAGAATATGCTTATTCCCAAGAGTAGGGAAAACAGGATTCCGAACCCGATTATGATCTTAGAAACAATTGTCAGATTCTTGAACATGTTTTATTCTCTTTTAAACAGAACAGAAGAACATCTGTATTCAACAAAATACGTTATCAGGATGATTTGATAATAGAATCGTAATAGTTTTTCTTATTACATCAATCTGCCCAGTCGGCAATAAATATATTTGTTTCATGAGGT
>JABGRF010000320.1 GCA_018648405.1 Candidatus Scalindua sp. | reverse complement strand
GATGGAATACACGGAGCGACATTTTCATCTGTAGAATTAAGTCATGAATCTGAAATGGTATCCAGTGGTGCGGTTCAGATTGGTGATCCGATAATGGAGAGGAAGGTTACGGACGCACTCTTAATAGCGCTGGATCGCGGGCTGTACAATAATATTACTGATTGCGGTGCCGGAGGTCTCTCTTCTGCAGTGGGTGAGATGGGAGAGAAACTTGGGGCTGTAGTTGATCTTGAAAAAGTACCTCTTAAATATGATGGGTTGTCGTATTCAGAGATCTGGATCTCCGAGGCTCAGGAAAGAATGGTTCTTTCTGTACCGCCGGAAAACATGGAAGAGATCAGATCGGTTTTTGAAGGGGAAAATGTAGAGGCTACATTTATTGGGGAGTTTACGGGAGACAAAAGATTACACCTGAGATACAAGGGTGAGACGGTTGCTGATATTGAAATGGCGTTTCTGCATGATGGAGTACCCAGGACAACACGAAAGGCAACGTGGCATCTACCGTCTCATAAGGAGCCGGATATAAAAGAGAAGAATGATTATGGTGAAGATCTGAAGAAAATTCTCTCTTCATGGAATGTCTGCAGCAAAGAGTGGGTAATTCGGCAATATGATCATGAGGTACAGGGCGGAAGTGTACTGAAACCGTTGGTTGGAGTGGATAACGATGGTCCCGGTGATGCGTGCATAGTCCGGCCGGTTTTGGGATCCGATAAAGGAGTGATTGTATCGAACGGTATGAATCCTAAATATGGTGACATAGATCCTTATCATATGGCCTCTTCGGCAATTGACGAGGCCTTACGACAAGTTGTATCTGTGGGCGGCAGCCTGGAAGAGGTTGCTCTTTTAGACAACTTCAGCTGGGGAAATACCAGTAAGCCTGAGTGTCTGGGAGGTCTGGTAAGGGCGTCAAGAGGGTGTTATGATATCGCATTGTATTACGGAACTCCGTTTATATCCGGCAAGGACAGCTTGAATAATGAGTTCAAGACCGAAGATAAGACTATTGCAATACCACCAACTCTACTGATCTCTGCTATCTGCGTGATGCCGGATGTAAGCAAGGCGATCTCAATGGATGTAAAATCACCCGGTAATCTGATCTACATTATAGGTATGACTAAAAATGAACTCGGTGGTTCACACTACTATTATACTCACGGTTTTGTAGGTAATTCAGTTCCAAAGGTAGACACAGAGACTGCAAAGAGAACGATGGATTTACTTGCAAATGCTACAGGAAAAGGCTTGGTCAGATCATGTCATGACTGTTCTGAAGGTGGCATTGCCGTTACGGCAGCTGAAATGAGTTTTGCTGGCGGATACGGAATGGAACTTGATTTGTCACAAGTGCCAGTTGAAGAAGGAATTGTCAGGGACGATGTTGTTCTATTTGCGGAATCCAACACGCGGTTTGTTGTAGAGGTTGAACAGCAGAAACAGAGAGAGTTTGAGGCGACAATTGAAGGCACTTCTTATGGTCGTATAGGAAAAGTGGTAGAAAACGATATGTTCACTGTCTTGTCCATGAGCGGCGAGAAGGTGATCTCGGAGAAAATCGCTGATCTTAAAGAGGCGTGGCAGGCTACTCTTACTTTGTAATACGAAATTATAACAATGGCAGTGGAAAAAAATAATAAACCTAAGGCAGTAATACTTCGTACGGCCGGAACTAATTGCGCTTACGAAACACAGTATGCACTTGAAAAAGCGGGTGCTGATGTGGATTTGATGCATGTCAATCAATTGGTCAGGGAAAAAGGCCTGTTGAGTCCATATCATATCTTTGTCTTACCCGGAGGATTTACCTATGGGGATGACATTGCTGCAGGAAAGGTTTTGGCAAATCAGCTCAGACAGCAGATACTGGATGAGCTCACGAGGTTCATTGACGATGGTAAACTGATAATCGGTATCTGTAATGGCTTTCAGGTTTTAATGAAGATGGGACTGTTGCCGGAAGTGAAGGGGACTCAGACATCTTCGTCCGGTAATAAACAGCGATTTACTTTGACTTACAATGACTCAAATAAATTTGAAGATAGATGGGTTTACTTGAAATCAGCTTCGAATAAGTCTGTTTTTGTTGATAATGATAGTTTTATGTATGTCCCGATAGCTCATGCTGAAGGGAAATTTGTTGCAGAGGATTCGGAGGATATAGAGAAACTTGATAAATCAGGGCAAATAGTATTTAAATATGTCGATAAAGATGGTAGTATGGCAGATTACCCGTGGAATCCAAACGGTTCTTCGGGGAGTATTGCAGGGGTATGCGATTCGACGGGCAGGGTTCTTGGTATGATGCCGCATCCTGAACGTCATATTGACCCGACTCAGCATCCAAGATGGACTAGAGAAGGGTTAAAAGCAGAAGGTGACGGGATCGCCATATTTCGAAATGCCGTAAATTATATCAACAGGACATTTAGTTCGTGATATTAAGGAGAAGTTGTGAAAGATAAAACTATAGATTTAAAGCCAGTGGCAAAGATTGTTCCGAAATATAGCCGTGACTATGAATCTAACTTGATAGCCATCTTGCAGGAGACGCAGGATGTGTATGGATACTTACCGAAATCGGTAATGAAGGAGATTTCAAAGTTAACGGATGTACCATTAACAAGGATCTTTGGAGTTGTCACGTTTTATTCACAATTTACTCTTACACCACGTGGTAAGCATGCGATAAAGATTTGTAACGGTACTGCCTGCCATGTAAGAGGTGTGGATGAAGTCAAAGAGAAAGTGAAAGAACATCTAAACGTGTCCGAAGGGGAGACTACCGCAGATTTTAAGTTTACTTTAGAAACAGTTGCCTGTATTGGAACGTGCTTTCTTGCACCGGTAATGATGGTAGATGATAGATATTTTGGAAAGTTGACGACAGAATCGGTAACGGATGTTGTGAAAGAATATTCAAACTAATACTTAGGAATAGAAGATGCTAAAAAGATTAAAATCATATGATGACCTTATTACCATGAGAAAGTCAGGTAATAAAAAGGTTAAACAGGATAAGGTTAAAGTTTCTATCTGCATGACCGGATGTCGGGCTCTGGGCGCTCAGGAAGTTTATGAAGAGTTCAGTAAGCAGGTTAAGAAACAGAAATTACAGGACAAGATTGAGGTTGTAGAGACCGGATGCCAGGGGCTTTGTGCAAGGGCGCCGGTTATGACGATAGACGCTCCTGATGCTCCTAGTATTTTTTACGGCAGGGTTACCGTAGATATTGTGCCGGATATTATTTCCAGCACAATTATGAAAGGTGAGGTTATCAAAAAACTCTGTTATGCAGAGGCCGGTAAAAAAATACCTTATATGGATGACATACCGTTTTACAGTAGACAGAATAAAATTGTTCTGAGAAATTGCGGGATAATTGATCCGAATAGTATTGAACAATATATAGAAAGAAAAGGATATGATGCGTTCGCAAAAGCTCTTTTTGAATTTGATCCGGAACGGATTATCAGCGAGATTACCCACTCAGGAATAAGAGGCCGTGGTGGCGCTGGCTTTCCAACAGGGCTTAAGTGGGGTTTTTGTAGAAAGGCGAAAGGCGATGTTAAATACCTGATATGTAATGCTGATGAGGGTGATCCCGGGGCGTTTATGGATAGAGCTATCCTGGAAGGCGATCCTCATGCGGTAATTGAGGGAATGCTGATCGGTGCGCGTGCAATTGGTGCTGAAAAAGGCTTTGTTTATGTACGGGCTGAGTATCCAATCGCAGTCAATCATCTCAGAAATGCAATTGCACAGGCCAAAAAACTGAATTTGCTGGGTAATAATATTCTCGGCTCTGGTTTCAATTTTGATCTGGAGATAAAGATGGGTGCAGGTGCTTTTGTCTGTGGTGAAGAGACGGCTCTCATTGCTTCTATTGAAGGTAAGAGAGGAATGCCTCGACCTCGTCCTCCATTCCCTGCAAATTCAGGATTGTGGGGTAAACCGACTAACATTAATAATGTAGAGACATTAGCTAATATACCGGTGATAATTGCAGAAGGTGCCGATTGGTATAAGCAGCTTGGTACAAAGAACGGCTCTGGAACAAAAATATTTGCACTGGCAGGCAAGGTGAAAAACACAGGCTTGGTGGAAGTTCCAATGGGAACAACCTTGAGAGAGATTATTTTTGATATAGGAGGTGGTGTGCCAGGTCGTAATGGGTTTAAGGCGGCGCAGATGGGAGGCCCTTCTGGAGGTTGTGTGCCTGAAGAACACCTGGATTTGCCAATAGATTATGAATCTGTAAAGGCCGTTGGTGCTATCATGGGGTCTGGTGGTTTGATTGTTATGGACAATGAGACCTCTATGGTTGATATCTCAAGATACTTTATGGAGTTCGTTCAGGAAGAGTCTTGCGGTAAATGTGTACCTTGTCGAGTTGGTACAAGAAAGATGCTGGATATATTGACAAGGATAACCAAGGGAGAAGGTTGCCGAAGCGATATAGAAGATTTAAAAGAGATGGCAAATGTTACACAGTCTGCATCTTTATGCGGGCTTGGACAAACGGCTCCAAATCCCGTGTTGTCTACAATCAGGTATTTCATGAACGAATATGAAGCCCTAATAAAATGAAGAAAATTGTGGTTGCAGGTACGTCAAGTGGAGTCGGAAAGACTACTGTAGCGTCGTTTCTATTAAGTAGTTTGTCTGGACGTACACAATTACATAATAAAAAGCATGAAAAAATTGTCCAGCATGGACGTGTACTACAGCATGCATGCAGTACTTCTTATGAGGCACCAGTAGAGCACTCACCCGACTTACTCCCTTCTGAAAGCTTATGGAGCGCTCTGAAAATTACCATAAGGCATGAAGGTTCCTGCCCAAGACACACGGATTGTGATGCGTGTGATGCCGGATATGAGCCTTTTGAGGTTATAACGGATGATACTATTCTAAGGGAGGAAGGAAAGGATACTGATCAATTATCAAGAGCAGGAGCAAGTAAAGTTGTCTGGTTGCAGTCTGATTCAAGTGTTGAAGCGGCTGGTATTGAGGCCGCGCTGGACTGTTTTGGCAAAGAGTATAATCTTGTAATAGAAGGCAATAGTTTTCTTCGTGTTAAAAGTGCGGATGTGGCTATTTTAGTTGTATCTCCTCTGGTAGATAAGATAAAGAGATCTGCTAAGCTATTGCTTAATAAAATAGACTTTATAGTTATTAACCTGCACGAAGAACATACAACTAAAGAGATTGAGGCTTGCAAAGAGAAAATGGTTACTTTTGGATTCGATGTGCCATTTTATATTGTCAATCCTCGTCTGAGTGTAAATTATTCTAATCAAGTACTAATTGAAAAGATACAGGACATGTTGTTTCATACATAAATTGAATGACCATCCAAGAATTATCCCAAAAGAAATGGGTAATCCCTCCTATAAATGTAGATCTTCAAACAGAGATTTCTGATGCACTTCGTATTTCTCCGTTATTATCACAGCTGTTGATTAATAGAGGACTCACAGATGTGAACTCCGCTAAAACGTTTTTAGATTCAACGCTGTCCATGCTTAGCGATCCGATGTTGCTGCCTGATATCGAAAAATCTGGTGAGAGAATTATTGACGCATTAAGCAATGGCGAGAAAATTACGGTTTACGGTGATTATGACGTTGATGGTATCTCCTCTACCTCATTGATGGTACAGTGCCTTGAGACTCTTTCCAGATTGTATTGGAATCAGAAATCGACAATCGATTATTACATACCGAATCGTCTGGAGGAGGGTTATGGTTTAAACGTTG
>JABGRF010000310.1 GCA_018648405.1 Candidatus Scalindua sp. | reverse complement strand
ATATACCCCCACAAAATGAAAACGCCCTTAAGCAAAGGCTGTCTTTAACAAACTCTTTTTTAGATTTTTAAGATGGTTAGTGATGCTTCCATCTATTATTTTATTTTCTATTCTGATTATCATTCCACCAATGATATCTTTATTAATTTCAGTTTCTATGTTGACCTTTTTCTTCGTCAGCTTTTCGAGATTTTTCTTCAATTTGGTAAGCCTGTCTTCGGTCAACGGAATTGCTGTTTGAACTATTACGGGTACAATACCCCTTATTTTCCCTGCAACGCCTTTATATACGTCCGGCAGATAATCCAGTACCCTCTCTCTGCGCTTATCAATAAGAACGCTGAGAAGGTTTTTAACCCACTTACTGGAACACTGAGACGCAATGGTCTTATCAACAATATCTTTCTTTTCGGCTTTTGTAATTGCCGGATGATACAGAATACTACGAAATTCTTTATTTGTACTTAGCAGCTGCTTAATACCATCAAGATCTTTTTCTATATCACCGGTATCGTCATGTTTAACGGCCACCTCATACAACGCCAGTGAATAACCCTCTATTAAGCTCTGTTGTATCAAGACAGTGTCCCCACTCCCTTAATGACATCATCCACCAATTTTTCTGCTGTTTCACGTTTTGTCGACTGTTTAATCAATCTGGAAGTGGAAAGAATTGTCAGATCAACAACCTGATTCCTGACTTCCGCCAGAGCCTTCTTCCTCTCCAATTCGATATTCTGATTGGCCTTGGTTTTTTCATCCGCAACAGCCTGTTGTGCCTCTTTCAGCATTTGGTCACCGACACTCTTGGCCTTATCTACAGCAGCCTGGATTTTTGCTTCAGCTGCTTCATCAGCTTTTACCGCTTGCTGCCGGTACTCTTCTTTCAGATTTGCAGCTTCTGCCCTGTCATCTTCACTTTTCTTATACGTATCTTTTATCTCATCAGCTCTGGCCTTTATTACGTCCTTAATCTTGCCGAAGAGAAACTTCTTCATCAATACCAGCAGTAACAAAAAACCTACTACCTGGATGAATACCATTTTAAAATCAACGCCTAATGCGTCTAAAAAATTTCCCACATTTAGTCTCCCATGTTACTTCTTTTATCTTACTGTACCAATCCATGAAGCCTTTAAGCAGATTGGCTACTCCGGCATTCATACCGTTAAGCAAAACTGCGAAAGGCTTTTGAATTTATATATTAGTGTGCAAGCACCTTTAAAACAGCTCCTGAATCCGGTAATTTTCCCATTAAGATAAAGGATATAACCAATGAATAAATTGCCAACGCCTCGATAAATCCCAAACCAATAAACATGAGCATCTGGATTTTTCCAAACAGCTCTGGCTGTCTTGCCACTGCAGATGAAGCCCCTGAAACGGCAATCCCCTGGCCTATCCCACAACCAAACGATGCAAAAGCCAACATACCAATACTAATCGCTAAACACGCAAAATAAATCATTCTTGAAATCCCCCTTCTCTAAAAATTATAAATGCTTCTCTCCAATTGACCCTGCTATGTAAAAACTAGCTAAAAACGCAAAAATAAAGGCCTGGAGCCCAGCTAACAATAAATCCAATAAAACAAACGGAAAATGTATAGGTATAGGAATAAAACCCAGTAGCAAGGGTGATAGTCCTATAAAAATTGACAATACCGTATGACCACCCATTAAATTACCATAAAGACGCATGGAAAGAGATAATGGGCGAGTTAAAAATTCTGATATTAAATGCAACGGAAACAGCATTGGAGACATCCATCGCGGCTCCCCCATGAGGTGTTTAACATATTTAACCGGTCCGTTATGTTTGATTCCGTAATACTGAGTGGCAAAAAACACCAGTAAAGTAAGCGCCACGGTTGTATTATAGTTCGTCGTTGGCGAATGAAACAATGGAACCTGGCCCAATAGGTTCATTAAGAGTATGTATAGGAAAAGCGTACCTATAAACGGGAGAAACTTATCGGACATTTTTCCCAAAAGTGATTTAACAAAACCATCAAGGGCCTCTACGATGATTTCCAGAAAAGCCTGCAATCCGCCAGGAATCTTCTTCAGATCACGAGTCGCTACTATCGCAAGCAATCCGAGAAACCCGATAATCAACATAGACATTACTAACGGCGTCCACTGGTGCAGAGTCAACCCGAATAGCTCAGCGTGTTTGTCAATAGGCAGTAAATCAAGAAATGAGGGAAGCTCAGGCACCCCGCCACTCGAACTACCATGTGTCTCTTCTGTCAAACCTCTACTCCTTCTTAAATAATAAACTATAAAGTATTCTCAGCTATTTGATGAGAATGAATTTTAGATACAGATTCTGATTTAATGGCAACATCATTATTACATTCGGAAGATTGGTGGTCATCAGACATACCACCTTCATCTTTGGCCCTGTTGAGAAAGTTCACCAAAACCATGCTTATTACCATTGAAAGCACAACCAACTGCACTATTGAAACCCCTATAAAAAGGGCCAATGCATTAACTGATAAATATTTAAATACGAGAAATAAAACCAGAGTCAATACCAGTATTTTTCCGGTACCCATAAAAGTAAACAGCAAAGACTTCATTGTAGAAGTTGATTTAGATGAACGCGCTCCATCAGCAGCAAAAGCTTCCGGATTAAGATCCCGGAACATATATTTTATAAACTGCCACAACGCAAGCGATGTACAGAAACTGATGGTAATACCAATTGCCAAACTAAGAGTAATATCAAAAGATTTGTAGCGAAAAGAGACCAGGATCATCAATGCTGACACAAACAACGTAGTATAGAATACCTGCTTTACAAAGTTTTTCTTAACCGTTAACAGTTTTTGTGAGCTATTATACAAATCCAAGATTTTCAACCCTCTCCATCTTTTCTCTCCGTCTCCTTCATGACCTTCTTTAACATATTACAAACTTCTACAACCCCGCCAGTTAAGGACAGCAGAAGTGCTGCAATCAACAACCACGGCTCTGTACCAAATTTTGAATCTAAATAACGCCCACCATAATAACCGCCCGCAAGGCAAAAGGCCATTATAAAGCCCATCCCACTTGTAAGCCCCAATGCACGAAATGTACTTCTTGAATCATCCTCCAGATTCAAAATGTGAATTCTCCGCTTATTTCTTTAAAGATTTCATCACTTCACAACTGGCTGCTATAGTAGCATCAATATCCTCTTCACTATGCACAGTTGAGATGAAAGCAGCCTCAAACTGAGAAGGCGCAAAATACACCCCTTTTTCCAACATACCGTGAAAGTAAGATGCATATCGTTCTGTATCGCATCTCTTCGCAGACTCATAGTCTGTTACCTCTTCCTCGCTGAAGAATGTGCAAAGCATTGAACCAACTCGTGTATGATAAGTAGGAATACCGGCCTCTTCAGCAGATCTCTTCATGCCTTCAGCCAGCCTTTTCGCATTTCTTTCCAGCTTTGTATAAACACCCCTCTTTTTCAGCTTTTCCAGTGTAGCAATTCCGGAAGCCATTGCCATCGGATTACCGGACAATGTTCCTGCCTGGTATACCGGACCGAGCGGTGAAATACAGTTCATTATTTCCGCCTTGCCGCCGTAAGCCCCTACCGGCAAACCGCCACCGATTACTTTACCAAGAGTGGTCAAATCCGGTGTTACTTTCTGTAGCTCCTGTACGCCCCCATGAGAAACCCTGAATCCCGTCATCACTTCATCGAAAATCAGAACAATCCCATGCTTATCACAAATTTCTCTTAAACCCTTTAGATATCCTTTTTTAGGTGGAATAACGCCCATATTTCCTGCAACAGCTTCTATGATTATACACGCAACATTGTCACCCTTTTCACGACACACCTCCTTTACAACGTCGAGATCATTATAAGGGATAGTCAGTGTATTTTTTACGTAATCTTCCGGCACGCCAGGACTTGTAGGAACACCTAACGTAGTCGCCCCTGAACCGGCCTGCACAAGAAGTCCGTCTACGTGCCCGTGATAACAGCCGTCAAATTTTATTACAATATCTCTCTTGGTATAACCTCTCGCCAGCCGTATAGCACTCATTGTCGCTTCAGTACCAGAGTTGACCATTCTGATCTTCTCGATTGAAGGCATTGCTTCTTTAATGAGTTCAGCCAGACGTGTCTCCAATTCAGTCGGAGCGCCGAAGCTTGTTCCTTTTTTCAGAACTTCCTTCAAGGCCTTTACAACGGTTTTATCAAGGTGTCCCAGAATTAACGGACCCCAGGAAAGAACATAATCTATATATTTATTGCCATCGATGTCGTTGAGATAACAACCATGACCTGATTCTATAAAAAGAGGATCGCCTCCTACTGCTCCAAACGCCCTTACCGGGCTGTTCACACTGCCTGGAATGCTTTCCAGGGCCTTGCTGAACGCTTTTTTTGACTTTTCAACAGTTAACATATTACTAAACTCTTCCTGATTTCTCTAAAAATTCTGAAAATGTGCAAAGAGATTAAATTTATCAATAAAGGTTTTTATTGTCAATAATAAACTAAAAATAAGGCCCTTTTTAATATTAATCGTAGCTACATACATAATTCTTTTAAAACAAATGTACGAAAATAGAAATCCAACTAATCATTAAAGATTCCCTGCTAATCCTGATTTGATAGCTGAGAAATGGTAATTTTCTAATGCTGATTACTGAAAAGCTGATATTGAAGCGTCTTCTTGTTAGAATACTTCTGCCATATGTTACTGCATGTTAAATCCTCTGCAACATCAGGGTTTTTGTATCCACATACGTATGTCTCTATTCCATACGGCTTTGCAAGTAATGATATATGCTTATATTGTTTCTGCCTGAAGTCCAGACTGAGGGCCTTGACCCTGGACTTACTGGCCAGCAGCTGCATGTCAACATTGTCGCAGAAAGCTTGTGAGATTTTTTCCATCACTTTTGTGTGCCCCAGATCCTCTCGAATGTTCCTGTTTATGATTGGTCTGAGAAATAGATAATTGAGTCCTGCTCTTTTTATACCCAATCCGCCTAAAATCTTTAATAACGGTTCGAGATTACTAACTGGGTCTGTCAATCCGGGTATTAACGGATCGAACCTTATTTCAGGCAGTATTCCTATTTGAATCAAAGCCCTTATGTTCTTTAATCTGCTGCCGGGTGTTGCCGCATGTGGCTCGATCTGTTTTTGAATCTGCCTGTTTAAGGTTGTTATCCCTATATGCGCATTGACATTATCACTATGTGATTCAAACAAGGCAATAAATTTGTCCGGGATACGCCCTTTGGTAAGAAAACTTACTCCGATACCTCTCTTCAGCAAAAGAGCCATTAAACGATACGTAGCATCTAAAACCTGTTTTACCGGCTGAAACGCATCGCAGGAAGGACTGAAGTATACAAATTCAGGTATTTTCCTTTTACGACTCAACTCATTTTCGAGTTTTTCGGCCAGGTTGGTGTATAGTACAACTGTCTCGTCTCCCGGATAATTTGAATACCCTCGCGCATAACAATATGAGCAGAGATGTGCACAACCGGCAGTGGGGTTCAGTGTTGGTGTGTGATTCAGACACTTAAGTGTTGATGGAGACAGAACGCTGGATTTTCGCTCTTTAAGAACTACTTCCATATTTCCTTCTTTATTTCCCGTATCTTGATCTTGCCATCTACTAACAACTCTTTTTTCGTTTTTGGCAGTTTTTTGACTTTTGCTTCAACCCTCAGCGCCATACTTCTGTCACCAATCCTCTTTTTCATAACCAGCTTCAAAGGCGCTTTTCCTCTTAAATATTTCGACCCCTTTTTATCACCGCTATTGTGCTCTTCAAATCTCCTCTCCACATCAGTAGTGATCCCTGTATACAATCTCCCATTTCTACATCTTATTAAATAGAGAAACCAGTTATTCATTT
>JABGRF010000319.1 GCA_018648405.1 Candidatus Scalindua sp. | reverse complement strand
ATATAAAACAGGAAGGTGTGAACTATGGTGAATACTATACACTGATACTGTTTGCCACTGTAGGTATGATGTTGATGGCGGGTGGGGCGGACTTGCTCACGATTTTCCTCGGACTTGAGATAATGTCCATTTCACTTTATGTGCTGGCTGGCTTCACTAGAGATAAAGTCCGTTCAAATGAGGCATCACTGAAATACTTTCTGCTTGGTGCGTTTGTAACAGGTTTTCTTCTATATGGTATCGCATTGCTGTACGGGGCAACCGGTACAACCAACCTGAAAGAGATTGCCGCATTTATTGCTGAAAATTCAGGACTTTCAAATCCAATGATTGTTGCAGGTTCTTCCCTGCTTATTATAGGCTTTGGGTTCAAGGTCGCATGTGTACCATTCCATAAATGGTCTCCTGATGTATATGAAGGTTCTCCGACACCGGTTACTGCCTTTATGTCAATAGGACCAAAGGCAGCTGGCTTTGCCGTCTTCCTGAGAGTTTTTCACGTGGCTCTGCCCGGTCTGCAGCCTAAGTGGTCAATCGTGTTGTGGGTTCTGGCCGTCCTTACAATGACAGTCGGAAATCTTGTGGCTATTTCACAGACAAACATAAAAAGGATGCTTGCGTATTCGAGTATCGCTCATGCGGGATATGCGTTAGTTGCTATTATAGTAGGGGGAGAATTTGGAATTGCGAGCCTGCTTTTCTATATGCTGGCATACACATTTATGAACCTGGGAGCATTTGCCATAATCATAGTACTTGGCAGAAAAGGAGAGGAGAATGCGAATATTGAAGATTTCAGCGGCCTCGGCTACAAACATCCTCTGTTGGCAGTGGCTATGTGCATATTCATGTTCTCACTGGCTGGCATTCCGCCATTGGTAGGCTTTATCGGAAAATTCTATATCTTCAGTGCTGCCATCAAATCCGGATTTATCATACTGGCCATCATTGGTATGATTAACAGTGTTATATCTGTCTACTACTATCTAAGGATTACTGTTGTTATATACATGAAAAAACCGATACGTGAATTCACTCCACTTTCACTCTCACCACTAATCATCTCCGCTATTATAATTGCTATTTGCGGTACAATCTATTTTGGTATATTCCCCTCAAAGATAATTGCATTTGCTCAACAGTCCGCTGTTTTGTATTAACCATATCAATTGTAATCCTCATATTTAATCCGATTAAACTGGTTGAACGGTTCATTTAATACATCATTAAAGGAGAATCAAAATTGCAGTTCTGGGCAACCTATTGTAAAGTACTTGGATACATCTGGCTGGTGGCTACTGGCCTTCTGATCGTTGTAGGAATATGTATGGTCTGGTCGAGGAAAGGCTACTCCGGTGTTCAAGAGCTATTGAGCCCATTAAATGCAGTTAACTATATCGCAATGGCAATCGTAGTGATTCCTGGAATTGTGCTATTGAAGCTTTCCAATAATTTTCGGCTTAAAGACCAGACAGAAAAGTGAACAGCTCTCTTATCTTTTAATTAGTGTCAATTAGTGAAATCCGTATCATATTTTGCAATTTGTTATTCGTATTCCGTATATTGTACCCGTCACTCAGACAGATTGGAAACCAGGAACATATAACCGATGAAAACAAAACTTAGTATTCTAATTGTTGAGGATAATGAAGAGTTCAGGGACAGCCTAGAAGATGTTTTGGCTGATAATGGGTTTGCTGTTAGTACCGCTGGTAATGGTAAAGATGCGATTAATATGTCACAAAACAGTAGATATGATATCGCTCTTGTTGATCTTGGGTTGCCTGACATTTCAGGTACAAATCTTGTGGCTGATTTGGCAAGTAATTCAACGTCAATGGAATTCATCATTATGACTGCCAATGCCTCTCTAGACAGTACAATTGAGGCGATGAAGCAAGAACGGGTCATATCTTATGAACTTAAGCCGTTGGAGATGGATCATCTTCTCTCTGTCATTAATCAAGTAGCCAAACGTAGAAAAGCGGAAAGACAGCTGCAGAAGTTAACTCATGCCGTTGAGCAATCTTCCAGCACAATCTTAATAACAGATACTAAAGGTAATATAGAATATACAAATCCTAGATTTACACAGCTCACCGGCTACACAAGTGAAGACGCCTTGGGTAAAAACCCTCGGTTATTGAAATCTGGTAGAACACCCTCTGGAGTATACAAAGAGTTATGGGATGCTATTGAAGCCGGTAATGATTGGAAGGGGGAATTTTGTAATCTGAAAAAAAATGGTGAACTATACTGGGAGTTTGTATCAATTTCTCCTGTTAAGGATGACAAAGGTGCTATAACTAATTTCATTGCTGTTAAGGACGATATCACTGAGCGTAAGAAGAGGGAGGCATTTATTCATGCTCAGCATGCCATAATACAAGTACTGGCAGAATCTAACACGCTTAAAGTGGCTGCACCAAAGATTCTTCAAGCCATATGTGAAGCACTGGAGTGGGATCTTGGCGAAATGTGGGAATTGGACAATGAAAAGAAGCTTCTGCTTAATACCGAGATTTGGAATATACCATCGCTTAAGGCTTCAGAATTTAAAGCGGCTACCAGACAAATAACATTTTCTCCTCAAACCGGGCTGCCAGGTCGTGTCTGGAAAAATGCCGAGTCTATATGGGTTGCAGACGTTGTTCGTGATACAAATTTTAAAAGAGCAGCCGCCGCAGATAGAGATGGATTGCATGGTGCTTTTGGTTTTCCCATTATAATTGGCAATGATGTACTTGGCACATTCTGCTTTTTTAGCAGAGAGATAAGAAAACCAGATAAGGAGTTGCTTGATATGATGTCTGCCATTGGCAGGCAGATCGGTCTCTTTATCAAACGTAAACAGGCAGAAGAGACACTTATTCAATCAGAGAAGTTAAAGTCAATGGGAATGATAACAGCTGGTATAGCTCACGATTTCAACAATATTCTCGCCATAATTTCCGGTATGACACAACTACTTGAGTTGGATAATGAAGATAATAAGGAGTTGATTAGCGCGCTTCATACAATTAGTAAAGTAACCGATGACGGAGCCAAATTAGTCCGCAGAATGAGGATGTTTACAAAGCAGGAGAAAGATTCTTACATATTAGTGCCTGTCGATATAAAGGACGTGCTGGAACAGGCGATTGGTTTCGTAAAGCCCAGATGGATGAACATTGCTAAGGCGGGTGGAATTGACTACGACTTAGATAGAGACGGTATTGTGGAAGTACCAATAATAATGGGAACCGAATCAGAATTGAGAGAGGTGTTCATAAATATAATGAATAATGCCATGGATGCAATGTATGAAGGCGGACGCCTCTCTTTTCGTACATGGCAAAATGAAGGTAATGTACTTATCGGCATATCCGACACAGGGGAGGGCATGCCGGAGGAAGTGAGGCGTAGAGTGTTTGAGCCGTTTTATACTACAAAACGTGAAAAGGGAAGCGGACTGGGCATGAGCGTGTCTTACGGTATAATAGAAAGGCATGGTGGGCGAATAGAGGTGAAGAGTGAGGTGGGAAAAGGTACGACATTTACGATTAGCCTTCCTATTACAATATCGTCTGTTCAAAATACTGAGTCACCGGTAGAAGATCAGAGAATGAAGCCTAAGGGCCTCAACATTTTGGTGGTTGATGATATAGAAAATATGCGTTCTCTCCTGAAAATGTTTCTTGTTAAGAATGGTCATACGGTTAAGACTGCTGAAAGCGGAGGCAAGGCAATAGAGGTGTTGAAAACAGAGACCTTTGACCTTGTTCTATGTGACCTTGTTATGCCTGATATGTCTGGGCATGAGGTGGTAGCAGTATTGAACAAGCTTGAGAAAAGGCCTAAAATTGGAATAATCACTGGATGGAGTGAAAAGATTTCTACTTTAGAAGAGTTAAATGTGGACTTCATCGCTAAGAAGCCTTTTAAATTCACAGAACTATCAGGATTTATAAATAAAACGTTTAGTGCCAATCAGTAAATTTGTATCTGGTATTTTGTCATTAATCACTCTAAAATATTTGAACTGTTTAAACTGTTATCCCCTTTGTTAATTCTTTCAGCTTATCTACAATCCATATCATACCTTCCGTATCTAGAGCGCAATATCTCTCTAAATCATTCCTGATTTTGACTCTCTCTTCTGTCTGGGCACTATTTGTAATGATATCCAAAAAGGCAAGGCTTGCATTCATGCCATCAGATATGTCCAGATGATCATAACTCGTTCCGGTCAAAACAGGCAGAACTTTCTTAATAGATGCACTGCCTTTTTGTCGGGAATCATAATAATGAAAGGCTCTGAACGGTGCAAGCAAATCGATCACTCTGTCATTCAGGTTCTCGACCCAATCGTTGTATTCAGGAAACATTGCTGCAAGTGCTCTTAATACTCTCTTCTCAAAACTCTGACTATAGACAACTATACTGCCGCTATTACCCAGTACTTTCTTCAATGACGCAAGGAACTCAGACCTTGGGTCGCCTGTACCGTCTGCAAGAAAAGAGTGGTGTCTGGCCGTCGCATTATCATCATCAACAACGTGCAGCGAAAACTGAAATGGAATTTGCTGATATGGTCTTACGCCATCAAATAGCGGAATGGCGCCACCGAACGTTTCAAAGTCCAGATAATAGAGTGGATATTTCAGTTTGTCCAGGAACTCTCTGATAGATTTTTTATCAATACGTGGTTTACCTGAGATCTCACAACCTTTCTGAATTTCCTGTCTCCCGCTTAGTGGGAAATCATCAGGGATATCTTTGAAGGAATAGATCCCTTGCTCAAACAGCTCAAATGCCTCTTTTTTGCTACCATACATATCAAAGATATTGTTTTCTGGCAGAAAGCTCCAGCACTCTTCCTTCAAAGGGCATTCGTATGGGCTGTTACATTGCTTACCTATAGTGACATCAGGACACTTTTCAGAACCAATTGTGGTGAACATACTGTCTACTCTTTGTCTTATCCCGTTAGTTGCCCGATCTACCCCGGCCGTAATCTTCGTCATGGTTAACAGACCTGCCGTGTCAATATCAGATTCTCTGACATACTCGTTATTAACGGTCATAAGAAAACAATTCCTGATCTTAAGGCCATATTGTTCACAGCAATATCTCTGGAAAGAAACATCATCAATATGTATATTCTTAATCCTGGTAGAACTCTTGACCTCAATAATATCCCACTCATCCTTACCAACAGGCTTCAGGATATCAATCCTGGAAAAAGCGTTACCAACCATGATTCCGGCTTCAAATAGTGGTTTGCATTTTTTGAGAAGTTCTTCAGTCTGTTTAAGGTTGTCTGTAAATTTACAGGCAGGGATGTCGATACCGTCAGGGAACTGTTTCTTTGCAAACTCACCTATTAGATGGCCTTGATTAAACCTTTGTTGCGTAGATGCGTCAAATTGAGGAACTCTGTCAGGTTCATTAAGTTTTACCCAAAGATACTTATGGCATTGAAGCCCGTTCAAATACTTTGATTTTGACAGTAATCGTTTTCTGGCCATAAACAGATATTCCTGAAGGCGGTTTGAGGATATAATATTCGTGAAAGGAGGATTTTAACAATATAGCGAATCTTTTGCTACTAGTCATTTGTCACTCTTGCTTTTCCCTCTAATCCCTCCACTGTGAACTCCTTGTCCTCGGCGCATTCTGTCCGGTGAAATCCGTGTGTTTCAGTGGTTATATTTCTTTATGTTTTCCTTTGCGCTCTTCGCATCTCTGCGGTGAATATTCTTTTGGCTTGCAAAACAGCTATACTCGTTTATAATGAATACCCTATAGACAGCTGTTACAGACCACGTTGCACACTGCGGAATCATCATATACTTAAGCTCCTGTCGCTAATAAATACAGAAATAAATACAGATTTTAATATATAAACAATTTACATATTTTACGAAAAGAGAAGG
>JABGRF010000223.1:2166-5933 GCA_018648405.1 Candidatus Scalindua sp. | reverse complement strand
TCACATACGATAACTCCTGTTGAGGGCTTAATACTTCGATAGGAGTTTTTTTATTTATAAAATTACTATCATGTTAGAAGAGTTTATAAACCACAAGTCAGATATTCTGGACATCATTACAGGCACTAACAGTCTGCTGGGTGAGAGCGACGGGACAGGCAATGAACGCTTACTCGCAGTCAAAGAGCAGTTGATCTCCAACCATTTCAACCTCGTAGTGCTTGGACAGTTTAAAAGAGGAAAGACCACGCTGATAAACAGCCTGGTCGGCAATGAGATCCTCCCCTCTTCCGTAGTACCGCTGACATCCATTGTAACGATACTTAAGTTCGGCAATAAGGTCCGATGCGATATCTTCATGAATGACGGCACTGAAAAGAGTATTCAAATTGAGGAGCTCCATGATTATGTAACAGAGAGTGGTAATCCTAAAAATGTACGCGGAGTTAAATGCGCATCTATTGAGTACCCGATACCACTCCTTGAAAAAGGGATGCAGCTTGTAGACACACCGGGTATCGGCTCTACATTCCTCCACAATACAGAGACTACCTATGAGTTCCTGGATCATCTGGATGCGGCAGTATTCCTGATGAGCGCCGATGTTCCAATCTCTCAGGTGGAGAAGGAGCTGCTTGAGACAATTAAAAGCTCTACACAGAAGATTTTCTTTGTTCTGAATAAAGTTGATAATTTGACCGCAGAAGAGATTACCGAGATGTCCGTACATAACACGAACGTGCTTAGGGAGATGGGTTTTACTGTACAGGAGATATGGCCAATCTCTGCCAGAAAAGCTCTGAAAGCAAAAACGTCTAATGACGAAGAGCTGCTTTTAGAGAGCGGCCTTTCAAACATGGAAAATGCCATTGGGGAATTCCTCTCCACAGAGAAGGGAAGGATAGTATTAAACACCGCAATTTCGAAAACTAAGCGGATCACACTTCAAATACTATCCCAAATAGCTATTGAAACCAAAACGCTGACAGATTCTGAAGAGGTATTGGAAAACAAGATCGGAACCTTTCACAAACTCAATACTAATCTCAAGAAAGACAAGGAAGATATCGCCTACCTGATCAAGGGAGAGACTGTTAAACTGAACAAAAAAGTTGAAGATATATTACAGGGTTTTGATGACACGGAAACTGCCAGAATAAGGGAGTGCCTGAATAGTTTTTATGAAGAGAACCAGAACGCCAATCCGACTACCCTGAGAGAAGATATGCAGAAGGCTATCAAGGCAGAGATTGTTAAAGGATTTGATCTGTTCAAGGAAGATATTGAGGTCGTGATATCTGACAGTATTCAGGAGACCTTCAATCGCTATACGAAACGTTCCAACGATATCATGCAGGAGTTTAAGACTGCTGCCGAACAGCTCTTTGAAGTACCGATGCAGCAATCCGATCTATCTATTGATCTGGCAGAAGATAAACGTTTTTTCTATATGGTCCAGGATGGAACCTCTATGACCGAAGAGGATGTTAAGTCAATACTGAGAACCTTCATGCCAAAGTCTATCAGCAGGAAAATGATCCTGAAGGAGATGATAGATCTGGTAGCATCTGAAGTAGGCAGAAACTGCGGAAGAACCCGCTCTTCCCTTGCATCCAGGATAGGCAGCACATTCAAACAGTACTCCAAAGAGATCAGTAGTCTTGGGAATGAACTTATTGAGAATATAGAACAGGCAATGCAAAAAGGGAAAGACATACGCAGGGACAGTGCAGAATCTATAAAAAGCGAACTTACCTCACTATCAAACACATCTGGAAAACTTGAAGAGAATGTGAAAAAGGTTGAAGGATTGTGGGATGAGATTAATTAGACACGAATTTCACTAATTTACACTAAAAAACAAATCTTAACGCAGAGTTCGCAGAGAACACAGCGGATAAAAGGCGTCGAAGACTTTCAACAGGAGCTCCAGATTAGCACTGGATTCCTTTCGAAAGAAAGGGCACGTACTGTCATCCTAAATACCGCCGTAGTTCTTTATAAAAATTTTCTCTAGTACCCAGAAAAACAACCAATACTTCCTTGCTTTTATCGGACACATCATAAACAACGCGATATCCTATACCTTTGTATGTTATTTTTACATATTTTAAGCCGGTATACTTACCGGTTAAGTTGAATCCCTTATCAGGATTTTGCTTTAATGTATTGAGTTTATGTTTAATCTTACTACCTATATGTGGATCAAGGCTCTTATATTGTTTTTCTGCTTTACTGGAGAGAAAGATATTGTAGCTCATTCTAACTCTTCAAGAGAAATGCTCCTGCCTTTTCTATGCTCCTTACGCGCCTCCTCTCTCATCTTTCCCAGAGCCTTCGCATAATCCTTATTAACTGTAAAAAACAATTGTTCCTGCTCTTGTTCACTCAGCTTTTTAACAGTATCCACGATCTTTTCAAATGTCATATCTACCATAACTTTTGGCATAACAATAACCTCCTCTTTATTCTCTCAATCTAACAGAACATGCTTCTTCGAAGACACCACATACTATGATTTAATCTATCTGATGTCAACGTGATAAATGTGCCAATATTACGACGTCCAATCTGGGAAGCTCGAAGAGAATGTAAAAAAACTTGAAGGATTGTGGGATGAGATTAATTAGTTGAGCCGGTTACTCCTCTAGACATTACAATGGGAAAGGATCTTGCTTTTCAGATTATTTCTTCACCACTGATGCTAAATTTTTAATACAAGCCTTTATTTTATGTCACAAAGATAGGGACATGGGAAGACCGCACTATTTTTAGAGGAAATTTGCTGCACATAAGCCCCAATTATACTAAGAATTATTTTCAACGTCTTTTAATTACGAGTTATGTTACTTTCAGCGAAATTCTCAATACTGTAAGTCCACCCCGTGAAGGCTTCAAGCTATTTAATCTATCCTTCAAAACAGTAGCATGTACTTATATTTTCATTACAGCCAAAACTACCTACATTGAGAGCATTATGCATATTTATTACCCATATAGGTATCTATTTGTAGTCACAAGAAATCGCAACCAAGTAACGCAGATAGCGAAGCTAGAAATTTCATTCCTGTTCTAAAAACACTTAAAACTTGCACGTTGTAAGTGCTTGACAATCAACGGTTCAAATATGTGGTTTTAGGTGTTCTATAAACAAGTGTTTTTGGAACAGTTGATATGTTGTTTGTGGTGTGAATGTAATGCCTAATAAAAAACGGATACCACCTCACTGTGGAGGTAGTATCCGTTTAGGTTATAAACAATAATTACTTCAAACCAAATATCACTTCTTATTGCAATCTACAACCATCGTTATAACTACTGCCGTCATCATCTTCCATTTCCTTTTCCTACATTAGGCTTGTTTGATTGTGGTATACTTTCCCTTAACAATTGAATTTCATCTACTAGTTTTTGAATCTGTACCTGTAAATCTATATCAGCTTCCTCTCTGGCTAATTTCTCTGCCGCATCAGATGCCTGTAGCGTTGTATCGGCAGCCACTCTAGTCGATGCTTCTGCTGATACTGCTCCAGAATTTGCCGAGTCTGACGCTATCCTGGCAGACTCTTCTGCATCAATATTTGTCTGCAAGGTTGCATTAGCTGCTTGCAAAGCAGTGTCAGATACCTCTAACGCTGTATCTGCATCCTGCATAGTAGTAAACTCAGCCTGCATAGCCAGAACCTCAGTAGGTGTCATACCTGGTTCACCTTGGACACCCTGGTCTCCTTTGTCACCCTTCTGACCTTGTGCACCAGTATCACCTG
>JABGRF010000223.1:0-2066 GCA_018648405.1 Candidatus Scalindua sp. | reverse complement strand
TTGCTCCAGTATCACCTGTTGCTCCAGTATCACCTGTTGCTCCAGTATCACCTGTTGCTCCAGTATCACCTGTAGCTCCAGTATCACCTGTGGCTCCGGGCAATCCTGTTGCGCCAGCATCACCTGTATCACCCGTTGGCCCTTGTGGACCTACAACTCCTTCTGGTATTATGTCACGAACCGCCCATGATTGGTGGTACTCTTGCTTATCAACAGTTGCAATTCTACCAGTACTAAAGTTGAGAGAGTGAACATTATCAGGATCAGTTTCTGATCCTGTCCAGAACACATTGTTATACGAATCAACTGTCATATCAAATAGGCCAGCATTGACACCCCCAATACCGTCTAATTGATTTCCCAATTCCACATAATACATATAACCCAAATCGCTGGTCGTTGGATATCCACTAAATTTAGGAAGTCTCCAGTCATCATATCCTGCAAGTGTAAGATTTCTAACCCATGCAGTAGCTTCAGTCCAAGTTTTTAGAGAACCTGATAACGTTGTATCTTTAGCCCACATAATTTTGGAACCATCACCTTTTATCTCTGTAATAGTGCCATCACCATTGTCTATTAGTTCTGCTACAGGTTGGCTCGATGAAACAGATGAAACAAATGACAGGTTATCAATACCAATCGGATCGTTCCCCCTCACTACGACTTGTGTAATCCCGCTGTATCCAATGAAACTGACTAAGGTTGCAACTGAATCAGCTTTTGTTTCACTGAAAGACAATGTGTGTAATAGATTATTCTGGATTCCAAACGCTTCTACAATCACACCCTGCCCGCCGTCTATGTCGGCAATATACATCTCTACATCTGAAACTTCAAAATCAAAGTTTATGTAACGAGGAAAATCTGCTGAACGGTAACTCCCTTTTCTACCAGGTGCCGTCAGAAATTTACCGCTGAAATTCTCTGCTGAGCTTGCATACACTTCATTATTGGAACCTGCCCCTCCACCAAATCCGTACACGTTAGAACCTACTTCATTAACTATTAAATTAGAAAATGAGACCTCGATACCATCCACTACTATAGGATCTGGTAGAGACCCAACTTCTCCGGCAGTTTCAAAAGTAATTAATGATGCACCAGCCGTCTGTACACCTACAAGCATGAACATCCCAAACAATAAACAAACAAATCCTTTAGACATTTTATCTCCCCTCTACCACTATTAAATTAAAAGCCATTAATCTTTTGGCAAAACTAGCAATTACGAACTACTCTCTTTTTCCATCTGCGTCTTACTTCTGCTCCTGCAAGTCCTACTAAACCGATGCCGAGCATGACAACTGCTGTTGGTTCTGGGACTGGATTGGCAACATCACCATCATGAACTGCCATTGCGCAAGTATAGTCGTTCTTATTACCCCATGTAAGGCTGTCATTATTGAAAACGAAAAACCAACTGCCTTCGGTATAAATTGTATTCTCAGTGCCTGTGCAGTACCACCCAACTCATTATAAAATAGATGACTCATCTCACTTCCATCTTCCCTTCCAGAGTCTGGGCCTGAACCATCCTGATTAAGAGCAGTTGGTAGCCGCCAGTCCGTAAAGCCTCCAATTGTAAGACCATCAGCCCAAGTAACTGCCGTCATCTGGCTGCTGCTCTTGAGAGACGGAATACCATCTGCTTCCCATGGCAAAGACATTGTTTATAAACTTCAACAATGCTATCAGATGGTGAGCAGAACACAATATGACTTTAATATATACGGTATGGGTATGCAAAATACCCAATATCATGCCTAGAATTAAACCGAGGACTCAGTAAGCAACAGGGAATAAAAGCAGATTTACTATGGCTGGATTACTTAATACATATGTATATTTTTGGAAAAATGCATGAGAAGCATCTTTCTCACCTCACTAAGGAGCAGTGAATGTGAAGGAGACAGTATTGCGGGTTACGAGTTGCGAATGATCAACCACTTATGAGTAGCATAATCTTATAGGTTCAGGGAGTCTATCTTTCTGTCCAGGCTCAGGAGCCTGAACTTTATCTTACTGCCAACCTTATACTCATCTTTCGTCGCGTATTGACAGAT
>JABGRF010000189.1 GCA_018648405.1 Candidatus Scalindua sp. | reverse complement strand
ACGATATCAACATCGTACTCTGAGAAAGGTTTCAGCATGGCCCAACTTAAGGGTTCTGTAGTTGATGTAATGAGTAATATGTCTTCAGCCTTTTTCCTGATCTCCTTAAGGTTTTCGATTAGACCAAAAAAATTCGGGTTTTGAATAATTATTGCAGAGGAATCCTCCGTTTTAAAATCAGAGGTTAAGCCGTTAGTAATATCGACATCTACAATCTTGATTTCACTTGCTCTTGCATATGTATTCAGGACTTCACGGTAAAACGGGTTTAATGCCTGCGACACAAGCACCTGTTTCTTTCCTTTGATCCTTGATGCGAGTATCATCGCTTCCGCAAGGCTTGTAGCACCATCATACATTGACGCATTGGATACATCCATACCAGTCAGTTCGCAGATCATGCTCTGGTATTCAAAAATCGCCTGGAGAGTTCCCTGGCTGATTTCTGGTTGATAAGGGGTATATGATGTGCTGAATTCGCCACGTGACGTTATGGCATTCACCGTGGATGGAATATGGTGATTGTAACTGCCGCCACCTTGAAAGGATAATGGTCTCTTATTCTTTTTCGAGACCTTTTCCAGTTCACGTATCAATTCAAATTCTGATAATTGCTCCGGTATCCGTAGGGGGTTTTTCAGGACAAGATTTTCAGGGATATCCTTGAACAGGTCCATAACTTTCTGAACACCAATCGCCCTTAGCATCGACTCTCTATCTTCATCAGTGTTTGGTGTATAGTCCATTTATTCAATCCCTGTAAGGAATTTATCATATTCTTCAGCAGTCATGAGCTGTTCCAGATCCTTCTCGTCTTTTACTTTTAATTTTACTATCCAACCATCTTCGAACGGATCATTATTAATAAGTGCAGGTGAATTTACAAGTTCCTTGTTAACTTCCACTATTTCACCACTTATGGGACTGAAAATATCGCTTACGGATTTCACACTTTCAACAACACAGAGGTTACCGTTTTGCTCTATCTGTTTGCCCACTTCAGGTAATTCTACAAATACAACATCCGTGAGCTGATCCTGTGCAAAGTTAGTAATACCTAGGATTACAGTTTCACCATCGATCTTAATCCATTCGTGCTCTTTTGTATATTTACGGTCTATAGGATTATCCATTATCACTCCTCTACGTGAATATTTAAATCGTTAGGCTTCATATTTTTTACCTCAGTAATGCAACAACACCATTCTTTCCGATTTAATCCTAAATACAATATAAAAGCAAGATCTAAAAATGATTGCTGGATTCTTGAAAAGGTTTGCTAAAAAACCAGTTCTAGAGTGAGAAGAGGGGGGGCTTCAGCAGAATGTAATTGATGATACGATAATTTGAGTACTCTTAGAGACTACAGATATTATTGAGAAGAGAATGGGGTGATTTACAGGTAAACTGAGATTGTCAACTGCAGTGGTTTGCTTCCTTATCTGACTTCTTCATTTGGTGTGGACAGACTCAACAATGTTTTGTCTGCACTGTTATTCTTGTTCTTATGATGGTAATCTGGGATCGAACTAATTTGCTTCTATCAAGAAGGGATTTCAGTATAATGTTTTTCATCCAGAATCTTGAAGCCAAGGAAAAAAACGTTTTTGATTAGTTCTCTTGTCCATGATAGTTCAATCTTTCTGAAAGCGTTGTTTTTTTCCTGCACGTAATATTCATTTTTCTCAGCCGGAGCTGTCGGCCCTACGTATATTGAGCCAAAACCCATATGGCTTTCATCACGCACCGCTATATTCATAGACTCCTTGTTTCCCTGATTGTCCCTGGAAACAATTTCTTGAATTGAGAATGATGGATATCTGATATGCTTTCGACTGTTTTTCTGATCAGGTACTACTTGTTCAGATTTCTTCTCATCTGGTTTTTTCTCGTTAGTCTGTGGTTTAGAAAAAAAGCTTTTCAATGTTTTCCTCATAGCTAAGTTTATGAATAATAAAATTACTGAAACTTGATTTTCAGTTGATAATATTACAGTTAGTAATCAATTTCAAACAAAACGCAAGCAAAATTTCTGATGTCCAATCGTACCAGTATAGTTATTAGTTGATTTGGGGTTGTTTTATACAGCAGTATCACCCTGTTCACCTGTGCGGACTCGATATGCGTTCATGACATCATAAACAAATATCTTTCCGTCTCCAATGCTACCGGTTTGTGAAACTTCTATAATTGTCTGCACTGTAACATCAAGTTCCTCATCAGCAACGACAATTTCAAGCTTAACCTTAGGTAAAAGATCCACGTTGAACTTCTTGCCCTTCCATACTTCACTTACACCTTTCTGATGACCATGCCCCTTCACCTCCGAGATCGTTATGCACTCGCATCCTGCTTCCTTAAGTGCATCCTGGGTCATGTTAAGTTTCTCAGGTCGAATGTATGCTTCAATTTTTTTCATAATTATTTCTCTTCCTTTCAATACAGTTAATGATTTAAACTCTGGTCAGCAATTAAGAGTGTTTAACATTTCGTAATGATTCTTTTGCGCTGATTACTTTATCTGCTCACTTTTCTCGGTGTATAAAAAATGCTGTGACAAGAGGTCATAATCATACTTTATCAATATTCATCTTTCCATATTAATTTGTTATTTTGTTGCATTATGTTGTTTTAAATCATGGTACGGTAATACAATAGAAGCAGAAGCGCTCTCTGGAAATAATCGGTATTAATTGTAGTTTCATTTGAGTATAATCAAGTTTCAACATTTGAATTCAAATTAATTATGTTCCAAGTATAGAAAGGCAATACATGCAGAGAGCGTTATCATTACTATTACCTTGTTTTATTTTAATAACATTGTTTACAGGTAGTCTGAGGATTTTGTCATCAGATACTGAGGTAAAAAATATGAAAAATAAATCTGTAAAAAGTGATGTCAGGGATCATTATAATAGACTCAAACTTGAAAAAAGCCCTTACCTGCTTCAACATGCAGAGAACCCTGTTGACTGGTATGCCTGGGGACCGGAAGCGTTTGAAAAAGCCAGAAAGGAGAATAAACCTATCTTTCTTTCCATTGGTTATTCGACATGTCATTGGTGTCATGTAATGGCGCATGAATCTTTCGAGGATCCGGAGGTTGCCAGATTAATGAATGAGGTATTTGTCTGCATTAAAGTTGACAGGGAGGAGAGGCAGGATATAGATAATATCTATATGCGTGTCTGTCAAATGATGACCGGTAGCGGGGGGTGGCCGTTGACCGTCCTTATGACTCCTGATAAGAAACCGTTTTTCGCCGGTACATATATTCCAAGGGAGAGTCAGCATGGCCGGTTGGGTATGCTGGATTTAATACCTCGTATCAAAGAGGTGTGGGATACTCAACATGAAGAAATTATAAAATCTGCAGATCAGATTACGGAAAAGCTCAATATGATTGCCCAGAGCTCTTCAGGATCAGAACTTAATAAATCAACCTTAAAGACTGCGTACGAACAGCTCAATGGAAGATATAGTGAACAGTATGGCGGTTTTGGGGATGCACCAAAATTCCCAAGCCCTCAGAATCTTCTTTTCTTACTTCGCTATTGGCAGGATACGAATGATGAGAAGGCATTAAGGATGGTAGTAAAAACTCTTCAATCCATGCAGAATGGAGGCATATATGATCATATCGGATTTGGCTTCCATAGATACTCGACAGATTCCCATTGGCTGGTACCGCACTTTGAAAAGATGCTTTATGACCAGGCCATGCTTGCAATGGCATATATTGAGACGTATCAGGCTACCGGAATTGAAGAATTTGAAGAGACGGCAAAGGAAGTTTTTACTTATGTCCTACGTGATATGACAGACCAGAAAGGTGGATTCTATTCTGCTGAAGATGCAGACAGCGAGGGTGTGGAGGGAAAGTTTTATGTATGGACAGAAGATGAGATTCGTCAGGCCCTGAAAGGGGATGAGGCTGACCTGATTATAAATGTGTATAGCATTGACAAAACAGGTAATTTCAGGGATGAGGCGTCCGGTGAGAACACCGGTGCTAATATTCTACATCTGGACAAGAGTCTTACAGAAGTGGCATTCAAGAATAAGGAGTCTGTAGATGGGCTCAAAGAAAGAGTGGAAGTAGCCAGGCAGAAATTATTTGATATTCGAAACAAGAGAATCCATCCGCACAAAGATGATAAAATATTGACGGACTGGAACGGATTAATGATAGCTGCGTTGGCAAAAGGGGCGCAGGCTTTTGATGAACCAAAGTATGCGGAGGCGGCAAAGCGTGCGGCTGATTTTATTCTTACCGGCATGCGCAGGGAAGATGGAAGGATTTTACACCGTTATCGTGATGGGCATACCGCTATACTGGCCAATGCTGATGATTATGCCTTTCTTATCTGGGGGTTACTGGAACTTTATGAAACTGTTTTTGATGTAGATTACCTCCAGGCAGCACTCGACCTGAACAGTGAGATGATTAAATATTTCTGGGATGAACAGGATGGCGGCTTTTATTTTACGGCGGACGATGCGGAAGAGCTTATAGTTCGGCAAAAGGAGATTTATGATGGTGCTATACCATCAGGGAATTCAGTAGCCGTCTCAAACCTGTTCAGGCTGGCGCGCATAACTGCTAATACTGATTTTGAGGATAAGGCAAATAAGATAATGCTCGCTTTCTCCAAAGATGTAGAGAGTGCACCTTCAGGTTATACGCAGATGATGATCGCACTCGGTTTTGGAATAGGCCCTTCATATGAAATTGTCATAGTAGGTAATCCTGAGGCAGAGGACACAAAAGAGATGCTGGCTTCTCTAGGGAAGCATTTTATACCATATAAGGTGGTACTCTTAAAACGTGATGACCAGGAAACTGCAGATATAACAAGTATTGCAGAATATACAGAATATCACTCAAGTTTTGAGGGTAAGGCTACCGCATACGTTTGTCTCGACTTTGCGTGTAAAATGCCTGTGACAAATACGGAAGAGATGTTGAAGCTGCTCAATGTTTCTCAGATCAAATAACTCGGAATAAGGAATTATGATTTACGAGAGTGGATTTATCAGGCGACAGAAGTTATTTATATACTCGGGGGAGCAGGATGGAAATTGAAGGGGTTTTTCCACCTGTTACGACTCCTTTTGATGAAAATGGTTGCATAGTACATGACCATCTTACAGAAAATATTAAAAGATGGAATGAGACTGATGTTTCAGGTTACCTGATATTGGGTTCTAACAGTGAAACTGTTTTTCTGAATGACGAAGAGAAGCTTGAGATAATTAAGACATCAAGGAGATCAATACCGTCATCAAAGAGGATGCTGGTTGGAACAGGTTTAGAGTGTACAAAGGGTACAATAGAATTCACCAGAAGAGCTGCCGATTGCGGAGCAGATGTTGCCGTTATTATCACTCCACACTTTTTTAAAAGTAATATGTTTCATGAAGCATTCATGAAACACTACTTGATGGTTGCCGATAACTCTCCTATTCCAGTATTACTCTATAATGTTCCGTCATTTACCGGTCTTAATATGGAAGCCAGGACCGCATCTGCGCTTTCATCACATGAGAACATAATCGGGATTAAGGATAGTTCCGGAAATGTAGAACAGCTTTCTGGAATTATCAGTTTGACAGGAGAGAACGAGTTCAGCGTCCTGACAGGCAGCAGTATCGTTCTTTACCCATCCATGTGCGTTGGAGCGGCTGGTGGTGTTATGGCAATTGCCTGTGTACTACCTGGGAAATGTTCGGATATAATCAGATTATATAAAGATGGTAATCATTCAGAAGCAAAGGAGTTGCAGATGCGACTGATTGAACCGACCTTAGCAGTGACTTCAAGGTATGGTATTCCGGGGTTAAAGGCTGCCATGGATTTATCAGGATATTACGGTGGACAATCAAGACTTCCGCTTCTGCCGATTACCAGTGCAGAAATCGAAGATATTAAAAATATATTTACAGGTGCCGGTTTTCTATGAAGAAAGATA
>JABGRF010000316.1 GCA_018648405.1 Candidatus Scalindua sp. | reverse complement strand
CCATAAGGCTTTGTTTCGACATTATTCCACCACATATACTCCTGACCTTTACTGTATGTCCATGTACTCTTATGAGCCATAGTACAGGTCTGACAGGCAATACACCTGTTTATGTTGAAGACCGCAGCAAATTGATGTTCCGGCCTTGACTCGAAGTACGGGTACTCCATCGTTCTCCCAAGGTGCCAATTGTGAACAAGCGTCATAATATTCCTCCTTAATATCTATTTAATTTGTCTGTAGTATCACTAAAATCTATTCAACTCAATTTATCTTGCTGACTCTATAGTTATAGGTCTCCACCTTATGCTAACGGATTTAAGACCATTTCTATCACCATCTTCACCATTCCAGACTGCCATATTAAAGAATGTTGATTTACCCGGAACGAACTGAACATCATTTGCATCCGGAGTTGACAAAGGCCTGTAAACGATAACATCCCATGTACCATCAATCCAGGCACCTGTACCTTCAACATCCTGATGCTCCTGAGCGGTAAGCGTACCGAATCCAACGGCATTCAGATCTTCCACAGAACGACCTCTTGCCTGAGACAGCAATGATCCAGCAGAATATCCACCAGACATAAGCTCAGCACTTTCGTGTGCAGCCTTATTGTCAGGTATAGGATTAGGGTCGAAATCAAAATCCGTAAACATATTAGGGTACTGATCTTCCATGTGCTCATATCCACCGTCGGCAAGTAGATCACGTTCCCAGTCGGCTTTCCAATGCCAGATATTTACAGTTTTACCTCTGTCACCCATTCTAGGGCTGAAAGGAGTTTCCGGAGATATTTTTACGATACCAAGCGGAAACATCAGACCAACCGCATCTCTAAACTGTTCATGCTTGATAGCTCTATCATTCTTAGTTGCATCACTCCACTGTATACCAAAGAAAATATTTTCTCCGTTATGGATAGCACTAACCTTAACTTCAGGTACAGAGCCACCTCCGTTTGGAAACGACCTATCCTGTATCTGCAAATTAACCGTGTATGATTTCGCATTTGCAAGAGCCTCTGCAGCCCCTTCCAAATCAGTACTTACAAACTTGACAGTCAGCCCTTCTTCAGTGGGTATGTTCTCTTCCACCGTTGCTTCCTGCTCAAGACTTTGTGAGAAAACCTCACCACTACTTAGATAAAACATCGCGACAACAGCGCTTCCCAGGAAAACAGACTTTCGTATAAGGCCTCTCAACATGACTATAACCTCCACTAAAATTATAAAACAAATTTTAAAGATGTACTAAAGAAAATGTTAGAAAAATGATTATAAGTTAAATCAAAAAAAACTCAACATCAAAAATGATATAATTTGAAATTCCCACAATACACAATGAGACTAATCAATTTCCTGATAACAAAATTTCTCTAAACACTGATAACAAAAACAGTTAACAATGCATGACTTGTTACGTGATCTTTTTTCTGTGAACTGATATGTAAGTGTTGATGTGTGTTGGAATGATTTTTCAGAAATATATTATTCATATACCACTTAACACAACCACTTTTGAAAGCCCATATTCTCAACTTCTCTTCCCCTCCGGAAGAAAAACCTACAGCCATCTTGAGTTTGATTGAAAAACTGCAGGCATTAAGAACAAACCCTTACTAAAACAAGAATAATATATAGTAAAAGTAAGGTAAATATGAATTAGCAATACATGTGCCACACAATACTAATCCAGAAGCAGACATTAATATTGTCATATAACACGCACATTGGTAAAGATATATGACAATGAATCGAAAGTCTTAACTCCTAAACACCACACTTCTGCCACCAATACATTTGACATTATGTCATTTTTTATTTATATACAGAACGAAAGTGGAGACATAATGTCAAATGCCACAAACGCATAACAACAACTCACACAAGCACTTAGCCGGTTAACCAAAACATCAACTATTTATATTATCGTTAGCCTCTTCTTCTTCTCTTATCCTCCTTGCTTCTTCACTCTCTGGCTCTTCCTTCACAACCTCTTCTTTGTTTAATTCTTCCCGTTTTTCCTCTTCTTCCAGTAAATTCATTTTTCTATAGATAGTCCTTGGAGTAATACCAAGTAATTTTGCAGTAACCTCCTTATCGCCTTTTGATCTCTTTAGTGTTTCAACAATTATTTTTCTCTCAATCTCACGTAATGGCGTACCAAATGGTATGGAGAATTTTCTATCTTCAACCTTGTTACTTGAAATACTCCCCGGAAGATCCTTTTGCGTGATAACTCGATCTTGAGTTAAAACGACAGCCCTCTCAATCACATTCTTTATTTCACGCACATTGCCCGGCCAGTGATAATCAGTCATAATGTCCTGTGCCTCTTCGGAGATCCCATCTATTTTCTTATTATTTTTTTCCTGATAAATTTTAAGGAAATGACTTATCAGCAGAGGAATATCCTCCCTTCTATCTCTTAGCGGAGGGATATCTATGGTAATCACGTTCAACCGATAAAACAAATCTTCTCTGAATTTTTTCTCTTTTATTGCATTTGCAAGATTAACATTAGTTGCTGAGATTATTCGTACATTACTTTTTATAACACGAGTACCTCCTAAACGTTCAAACTCTCCCTCCTGTAAGACCCTAAGCAGTTTAACCTGTATGGATGGAGTTATCTCTCCCACTTCATCAAGAAACAATGTCCCGTTATGAGCCAATTCAAAACGCCCTTCCTTCTGATTAACGGCACCAGTAAACGCCCCCTTTTCATAACCAAAGAGTTCAGATTCGAGAAGTGTATCCGGCAGAGCCGCACAGCTTACTTTTACAAAAGGCTTATCCGTCCTCGCCCCTATACTGTGTATAAGCGACGCTATGGCCTCTTTTCCGGTACCACTTTCACCCTGTATTAATACAGACGCCTGGCTTGGAGCAACCTGTTCCGCTAATTTTATAACGTCACGCATTACATCACTCTGCCCGATAATGTCTGCATGCCTATCGTGTTCGGAGTGAGCAAGTTGCTCATGCAAATGTCTATTCTCCACAACAAGAGCCTGTTTCTCAACGGCCTTTCTAATCATATTGGTTATCACGATCTTCTTGAAAGGCTTTGTAATAAAATCATAGGCACCGTCCTTCATGGCACCAACAGCCTTCTCGATTGTTCCGTGAGCTGTAATTAATATGACCTCTACTTCCGGCTTGATTAACTTTGAAGCCTTAAGCAGTCGAAGGCCATCCATTTTATGCATTTTCAGATCAGAAAGCATTACGTTGATTTTTTTTTCACGTAAGATATCCAGTGCGGTTTCACCACTTTCGGCCATAAAAACTTCATAACCTTCTTTAGAAAGCATCTTTGACAAAGCGAGTCTGATACTTTCCTGATCATCAACAATTAAAACTGTCTGTTTTGTTGAATTATTCAATTATATCCTTTCCACAACTTTCAATGGGAAAACTAATAACCATAGTTGTGCCCTTGTCAATTGTACTCTTACA
This sequence comes from Candidatus Scalindua sp., assembly GCA_018648405.1. Taxonomy (GTDB): domain Bacteria; phylum Planctomycetota; class Brocadiia; order Brocadiales; family Scalinduaceae; genus Scalindua. The sequence continues at coordinate 2,505 of JABGRF010000316.1, read as the reverse complement.
GATAATCTCGCCACGATGCCCTTCTACAGTCTTCATTGTCAAGGCAAGGCCCAAACCTGTGCCGTTAACTTTTGCGCTATAAAACGGATCAAAAACCCTCTGGACATCCTCTTTGCTAATACCCGACCCAGTGTCAGTAATAGATACTACAATATTGTCATCCTTAAGCCTTGTAGATATGCTTATTTTGCCGCCATCAGGCATTGCCTCGAAAGAGTTCTTCAATATATTGAGAAATGCCTGTTTTATCTGGTTTATGTCAAGTAATATCAGCGGCAGATCAGAAGCATAATTCTCTTTCAAAGCAATACCTCTCTGCAGCCTCTCCTTATTAAAGAACTTTGAAAGTTCAATTAAAACACTATTAACAGAAACCGGTTTTGTATCCAACCTTGGGAATCTTGCAAACCGTAAATACTCATCACTCATTTCAGTTAAAGTGTCCACTTCATTCAGAATAGACTGAATCAGATTTTCTGCATCACTCTTTTCCTCTCCATTGCCCTTGTTGATTTCATCATACAACAGCTCCGTATTCAAACTAATTGAACTTAACGGATTTCTTATTTCATGGGCAACCTTTGCAGACATTTCACCAATAGTTGCGAGACGTTCAGAATGCAATAACTGCTGTTCCAGCTTTTTTCTCGCTGTAATATCATGACTTGTTAAAACAGTACCCCAATATTTACCACTGGGGTCAAATACTGCAGAATATGTGTTGTAAAGAAAACCGTTCTCTGTCTTCATTTCCTGATGCTGCGACGTTTCTATTCCCTTTCTAAAACGTTCAGTTATGTTTGATGCAACATCTCCTATGTAAGGAATTTGATCATCTTTCACTGATTTATTTAATATTTCTTCACTTTTTACCTTCCATGTTTTTTCAATTTCCGTATTGCACAATGTCACCTTATCACTAGGGTCTATGAAAATGACGCCTTCTGCCATATTTTCCAATGTTGATCTTATCTCAAACAACACATCACCTCTGCTCTTTCTCAATCTATCCATTAATGATGTCACAAAATATACTGAAATAAAGATCGTACTGGCAAGTGCAAAGAAAACACACAGCACGTAGACTTCAGAATGCCAGATCTCGTCACTATATTTAAAAGCAGAAAACGTTTTTAAAGGCTGGTGAGGTACTACAGAATAATACTCCAAAATTAAAAGCAACGCAAAAAGGCTTGTAGCGAACATTGCCTGCATATAGCTATACTTTTTCTCTAAAAATATCCCACCTATTATGGCATGAAATAAGAAGTAGAAAATAAATGGATTTTCTATACCACCCGCAAAGTATATCAGACAGACAAGGAAGAAATGATCTGCCATTATTTGTATACCCGCATGCATCTGCACAGATACAAATGTTTTTGTCCGGAGAGCATCCATATTGAAATAGAAAACTACATTGGACAATCCAATAACTATGCCAATTACATATAACGGGGCAACCTGCTCCACAACATGAAAAACACTACTGAAGACATATGTCGTAATAAACAACCCTGTTATGGCAATCCAACGCAAAAGAATCAGCCAGTGTATACGCTCTATTAATTCTGTTTTTTTTAAATTCTCCGCAAACACCTATGCCAGCTCCTGTTTCAGACTGTTGTTGTTAACGCTGTATGCAAATACCTAATTAGCGGTATGCGTAAAAAAGTTGTATTAAATTATTACTATATCGAGATTTGCACAAATTCTCAATGGTCTGTAGAATACTTATTAAATACTGGCCACCACATTCTCCATACATAACAATCCTGGGAATTAAATAACGTTTTTCCGCATCATATTAATCAAATAGAAAATTTACCAGCTTATTAAATACTCTGATAATAGTTCTGGAGTGAAGCCTCTTGCCATACTGATATAGCGATATCTTTTCAGAACTGCAAAGTCAATAAAAAAATGAGAATCAGTATCTTAAAAAGTGCATATATTTATTGCAACAATAATAAAATTAAGAAAAGTTTTTAGATAAATTAATTTTTATCCAACATATTATTGACAACAAATTTACCATTTGTATAATCAACTTTTGTTGCTTACATACAACAGTTAATAATCTATTATTTGAATACATTTTCTAAAAATAACGACTATAACAATAATGCAAAAAGAATTTGAGTTACCCGATGTTGGGGTGGAAATTAATGACGAAATTACTGTTTCTTTCTGGCATGTCGAAGAAGGCGAAGAGTTTGACAAAGAAGAAGATCTTCTGGAAATTTCTACTGATAAAGCAAACTTGAAGATCGGTGCACCAAGCACTGGTAAGATAATTGAAATTTTGGCTCAGGAAGGCGATGCAATTGCCGTTGGCGATGTTATTGCTCTAATAGAGACAACAAACGAATAGACATTGTCACTTCTCATTAGAAACAGTATTTATACCGGTTTCAGCTTAAACCCTAGCCTTTTTTAGTACCTCTCATTATGCCATTTACCGATATTCTTGCGCAGGACCATATTATAGACCACTTCAAAAAG
>JABGRF010000252.1:12002-40646 GCA_018648405.1 Candidatus Scalindua sp. | reverse complement strand
TTAATAAGGTTTAAGAAACAAATATATGGAGAAAGAATTGTTTTTTTAAAGATGTGCAAGAGTTTGAGATTCAGGTCGCGCCTGGTCCATTCAGATGTGTAGCGCTTACATCGCCTTGCATGTCTTTGAGAGAATAAAGTGGAAGTTTTTTCTAAAGTGTGCTAATATAAAAACATAATTAGTCTTGGAACCAAAAGTGACGGGGTTTTCTTCCAAGACGGCCCTGTCTCTTTTTGTAAAAAATACCCATGGCAAACAGAAGAATGTTTAGCAACAGAATAGCTAACTCGGCAAAGTTTTTACAAATGCCAGTCGAGTCACAACTTTTGTACTTTCACATGATACTTAGGGCTGATGATGATGGCGTGGTCGAGTCCTACCCGCTCTTGAGGTTGCTGGGTATTGCCCCAGATGGCTTTAAGGTTTTGCTGGCTCGTGGGTTCATAGACCAGCTCAACGAAGACCAGGTTGTTTTGATAAACGACTGGCTGGAACACAACACCATAAGAGCAGACAGAAAGGTAGACAGTATCTATAAACATTTGCTTCCGAGTGGAACAAAGACAATAGACCCAAAGCCGCGAAAAGACGTGAAAGATAACAGTAAAAGGCTTGGTGGACAGTCCACGGTCAGCGTAAGTAAGGTTAGGTTAGGTAAGGTTAAGTCAGGTAAGGTTAATAAGACTATCTCTAAAGAGATAGAGGCAAAGCCTAAAGTGATAACGAAAGAGTATGGAAATAAAACAATCAACGCAATAATCAGCACATTAAAAACAAAGGCAGATCTACCAGGATTGGACGGATCCATTAAGGGCAATAGACAGCACGCAAAACATCTTGTTCGAGAGATAACTAATGTCTACAAGAAAAAGGGAGTTGACTCGCCTACCGACGATGATATTGTCCGCGGATTTTCTTTGTTAGTAGATGCCGCCCTTGCTGATGATTTCCACGCCGCAAATACTACCTCAACGAAATATCTTTATAATAATTTTTACAAAATCTTTTCTAGCGTGGGCAAGAACAAGCCTCGCATTACAAAGATTTCTTAATTCTATGGAACTTACAACAGAAACAATGGCTCACGTAGTTGTCATGATGGATAGATCGACCTTGCATATCACGGAAGATGAATACGGTAAGTTGATAGAGCTTAGTGCGAACCCAAAAGAAAAGAGCGTAACCGTCAGGGGTAGGCTTATAAACCTCGCCGCAATATCTTCGATAATGTCACTTGTGGATTATTACCTAGACTTCCCAAACAAGAGACCAGCGGAGACCGAAGGTGAGTATTACCAAGCCGAAGACAGGCCTTTCTGGGATAGACAGAAGCACGCCTCGGCACTGGAGGGTATTGCCAAGGGACTGGGGGCTTATATCGAGGGGCCGGATTATAAAGGCACAAACGCACCGAAAGAGTTGCTTGCGAATGTTGAGAAAAAATTAGTGACAGTAAACACTTAAAGGGTGGGGTTAAACTAAAACAGATATGAAATACTTTAGTACATTTAGTGGAATAGGCGGGTTCGCTTTAGGGATAGAACAGGCTTATGAGTTATCAAAGTTGGCGACTGAATCCAAAGATAGCACCGACAATAAGAGCGGAGCATCACAACACGGCGAGCGTCCATTATGTGTTGGATATTCCGAGATCGACAAATACGCCGTCGAGGTCTACGAGAAGCATTTTAAACATAAAAAGAAAAAACGAGAGATTGCTAACGATTTGGAAGTAGTAAAAACTATTGTATCTAATAATAATTATGGTATACTGGAGGTATGCTATGTAAATATTGCAAAAAAGGAACAGAGTTTTATAAAAACAACGGGTCTAAGTGTAAAGACTGCCTTAGAAGATACCAGTTTTTTTGGCGTAAAAATAATATTGAAAAAAGCAGGGAAACGGGGAGAAAACATAATGCTTTGCGAAGACAACGAGTGCTCGATATGTATGGGAGAGAATGTTTTTGCTGCGGAGAAGGGGAAGAAAAGTTCCTTACCCTTGAACATAAGAACGGAGATGGAAACATTGACAGAAAAAGATATGGAACTGGCTATATGTATCAACTCTCCCTTAAAGAAAATGATAAATCAAAATACGAAATCTTATGCTACAACTGTAATAACGCTAAAGCGCGATATAGTATATGCCCACATCAAAAAAACAAAACCAGTCCCTAACTTCGGCGATATTACAGAAATCGTTGCAAGCTCTTTACCAGACTTTGACTTACTGGTCGGGGGATTCCCCTGCCAAGCTTTCTCCATTGCGGGAAAACGAGCTGGTTTCGATGACACCAGAGGAACACTCTTTTTTGATCTCGCACGGATTATTAAGGAAAAGCAACCATCTATGGTATTGCTTGAAAACGTTAAAGGGTTACTATCTCACGAGGGGGGAGATACGTTCAGAACAATCATCTCCACGCTTGATGAACTGGGGTATGATGTCGAATGGCAGATACTTAACAGCAAAGATTTCGGCGTTCCCCAAAACAGAGAACGGGTGTTCATTATCGGACATCTTGGAGGATTCGGTGGACGACAAATATTTCCTATCGGAATCCATGACAAAGTACCTGCTAAGGAAGACAAGGGGGATGAATCAGAAGCCGAACATATTTTCTCGACCATAGCAACCAACACGAAGAGGAAGGAGAGCAATTACATTAAACGATTATATGGATTAACGGTTGACGAAAAGATTAGAAGACTAACCCCTACGGAGTGTGAGAGACTACAGGGCTTCCCAGACGGCTGGACAGAGGGTTTAAGCGATACCCAGAGATATAAGACGCTAGGAAACGCTGTAACGGTAAACGTGATAAAGGCTGTCTGGAGACAGGTGGAGGCGACGGTTTAAAGGAGGAGGCGAGGATTGAAATACTAGATAACAAATAATATGAAGATAAAAAGATTGCCACACCGACGGAGCGTTGCTTTGTAATATTTGTGGCAAAAAAAACTAAAATATATATATATGGACAAGAAAGAATTTAAAAACACACAACCCAAGACTCACGGTAATCTTGATTTCGGTGGAGATTTATCAAAATCAACAAAGGAACTGCTATGATAATAAACGGAGATTGTTTACAAATGATGAAAGAGATAGACGCCGACACGGTTGACTCTATTGTCACTGATCCTCCGTATGGGTTGGCTTTTATGGATAAGAAATGGGACTACGATGTTCCAAGTGTTGAGATATGGAAAGAAGCGTTGAGGGTTTTAAAGCCAGGTGGACATCTGCTAGCGTTCGCAGGTTCAAGGACATATCACAGAATGGCGATAAATATAGAGGACGCAGGTTTCGAGATACGAGACCAGATCATGTGGGTGTATGGTTCAGGGTTCCCTAAGAGTTTGAATATAGGGAAGGCGATAGATAAGGCGGCAGGGAAAAAAAGAGAGACAATTCCCGCAACAGAAGAAGCTAAGAAGTACGAAGGCTGGGGAACAGCATTAAAACCAGCACACGAGCCCATCGTTATGGCACGTAAGCCATTTAAAGGGATAGTAGCAGAGAATGTATTGAAATGGGGGACTGGTGGGATAAATATAGATGGTTGTAGGATTGGGACAGAGGAACTATCGTACACAAGCACATTCAAGAGAATGATAAAAAAGAATATTGACGAAGGCTATAGACCAGAAACAATGAGAGGAAGTGGAAATTCAGTAGACAAGACTGTTCAGGGCCGATTCCCCGCTAACTTCATACACGACGGAATAGAAACAGAATGGGCTAGATTCTTCTATTGTGCCAAAGCAAGTAAACAGGATAGAAACGAGGGGTTGGAAGAGTTTGAGGAGAAGGAAGACATTGAAATGACGGGTAGAAAAAAAGACAGTGCTGGATTATTAAGAGTACGAAAGGACGGGAGTATCGGAGAAAATCCCTATGCTGGTAAATCAGCTAAAGCATTTAATCATCATCCAACAGTCAAGCCAACCAAACTAATGCAATATCTATGTAGATTAGTAACACCGAGGGGCGGGGTGGTGTTAGACCCGTTCATGGGCAGCGGCAGTACAGGCAAGGCGTGTAAGCTAGAGGGGTTCCAGTTTATAGGAATCGAACTAGATAAAGAGTATTGTAAAATAGCAGAGGCAAGAATAAACAACACTCCGGCACAGGACAGTCTGTTATAAAAACTAAAATATATATATGAAAAGTGAAATATTATTTCGAGCGTGGGATAAGAAAAATAAAAAAATGCATGAAGTAAAAGATCTTCACTTTTACTTGTCAGGGCTGTGGTAAGCGAGGAGGAGATCTACAAGCGGACCACATTAAACCGTTTGCTTATTTTAAAGATCTGAGATTTGAAATATCTAACGGACAAACAATGTGTAAGCCGTGCCATTATGAAACCCCCACCTTTGGGGAAAAAGCAAAAAAATATGAATATTCAACAGTTTAGGGAGAAAATTATAGAGGGTAATTATTGTGCGATTAGCGGTCTGGGGCGTGACTTGGTTCTTGAATTACCAATTGAAAAGCCACGGGAATTAGAAGGAAAGGTTCGCACTCTAACGAGGCAGGGATTTATACGCCAAGGTTACAACCAAGCCCTTAAAGACGCTATTAAGAAGATTAAAGAACTATGAGACCAAATATAGACAAAAGATTCAAAGAATTTGATGAGGTGTTATTCCGCTGCGAGTGCTCTGGCAACCATTTTATGAGCATTACAGACTATAGCGACGGTAAGATCCAAATAGATTTTATCGAGCGTCCGGCGAGCTTATGGAGTGCAATAAAGGCTATGCTGAGGTATAAAGAGGTATATTATGGTGAGGCTATTTTAAACACGAAGGATGTTGTGGCGATGAGAGATGCACTGGATAAATTTATTAAAAAAGCCCTATGAATAAAGAAAAGATAAAAGATGTGTTGGCGTGGTGTGGAGTTATCGTGGTTTTAACCTATTTGTTGTTTGTTATTTTTAGTTATGCCGAGGAGACGCTGTTGGTTATCGATAGATTTTTTCTAAGATAATATGACTGAAGAATGGAACTACAGTCATTATAAAGTAAAAAGAGAGCACGAGTCCGTTCGGAGAGGCATACGAAGATCTGAGTTGGCATATGCGGCGTTAGTTTGCGTTGGCATTAAGAGGAGATACCATGAAATATTTAACGAAGTATTTACCCTTTTTTGTGACTGCGGTACAATCGAAACAAATGTCAGATCAAAGAAAAAGTTGTGTGATGAATGTAAAAATGAAACCCCAGAACAACGAGAAAATGCAAGAAAATTATTAAACGATTCTTAGCGAAAAACACACCTCTATCCCCTCTCGGACCTCTCTCGCTTTTTCGTGGAGGTGCTAAGGTTAGCCCAAAACTCTCTCTCGAGGACCAAGAGGGGACTACTCCGAGGTAGGGGCCTAAAACTACAGAATAACTATGAAGGTAACGTCGAAAAAACAAAAGGGTCGATTACTTGAGGATCACATAGCCGATCAAATAATAAAGAAGGGACTTGATCCGAAGGCAAGGAGATCCTTTGGTTCTGGAGCAGGTACAAGGGAGAAGGCGGACATTGATACATCATTGCAGATACTAGGGAGGAACATCGGAATCGAAGCGAAAAACCATGCAGTTGCGAAATGTAAGGTTTGGTGGGAACAAGCCCAGAAACTAGAGAAACTAGGAAGAGAGCCAGTAGTAGTATATAAGCTAAAGGGCGAGTCTCTAGGCGATTCTAAGTCGATTCTTTACCTGGATACCCTGTTAGACCTATTAGCAGAGAAAACACCAGAGAAGGCCATCATAGAGACCGCAGACGACAATAGAGAGCTTAAGTGGAAGCTAGAGGCCTCTATTAGAGCCAATAAAGCATTGTTAAAAGAGATTAAAAATGAGTAATTACGCTAAAGCATCAGACTGGATATTCCAACAGATAGTATTACACGGCAAACCTACTGCTAAGCTTAAAGTAGAGAAAAGAATGAAAGAGGGTGGGGATAAACATGTTGGTGAATGGTGTCTAAAATTAATACAAGAGATTGCAATAATTGATAATTAGAGGTATAATATATACATGAACAGTTATATCGAAGCGAAGAAGAGTTGGCAGTTTGTGTTCAAATTTGCAAGAGACTGCCAGCGAATGGAGACTGGTTGGAACCTGTTTATGATTGGGTTCATCAAGCTTAATGATATTCCGCCCGAAGGCTCGATTGTTACCAGGGAATTTTATAGCGGTTTTTTATTGAGACTTAGAATTTGGCTCCCGATTGAGAGGGCTTAATCTTATCCCCCATCCTGTTAAGGGTGGTCACAAATACGTGTCGGCAATCGTTTGGGATCCTATCAGTCTTTGACTGGTGGGGAATAAGATTAACGTATGAGAAAAAAGTCTATTAAATACCAGGTAGATTATACTCTTGGAAAGAGCATTAAGGTCAGGAGTCAGATTGTGTTAGCAAAATCCCCCAAATTAGCAGAAGAACTGCTGATGAGTCTTTATAAGGACGCGACCATAGACAAGGTCGCTGAGGTAAGAGAAGAATCATGATTATTTATTTAAAAGATTATTTTAACCTACCCAATGCTAATAACACTGGGTTTTTGCGCATCTATGGAGCAAACTGAACTTACACCAGAAGAGCATGCGGCTCTTGAAAAGGATTTACAGGCGGTATTAAAAAAACATAACGCAGGGATGGCAACTCGATCAGTAATAGAATTGTTTAAAATAAATGAACATGCAGAACCACCCAAAAAAGAATTCCAAGCTAACTAAGAAACAACAAGGCTTCGTGAACGATTATGTAGAAGACGAGAATGGAACCAGGGCTGCATTAAAGAATTATAATATAGGAGGAAAGGGCGGAAGCGGAAACATTAACACCGCCGCAACCATAGCCAAGGAGAACCTCACGAAACCGCAGATAATGCAAGCCATAGAGGTTAGGCAAAAATCATTGAGAGAGGCACTCGGAGACGAAGGAGTTACACCAGAGAAAATTGCCGAGAAAGTCAACGTATTGCTAGAGGCAAAACAAGGAAAGAAGCCGGATACGAATGCGATTGATAAGGGACTTAAGCACGCCACCAATATTTATGGCGTAGAGGATGCACAGGCTCCATCAAAGAATAATACGTATAACTTTATCTTCAACCCAAGTACACAGGAAGAAATCCGTGAACTTGAGGACAAGATTAAAGACAAACTAAAAAATGCTCAACCGAATTAAACGGATTGTAAAGTTAAGCAAAAAAGATCCAGCCAGCCTGGATGTATTAACTGATGAGCAGATAAACGATTTACCAGATGCCGACTCTAAAGCGGCATTTTTGGGTTCTGGAACAGAGAAAGAATACAAAGAACAACAGAATAAAGATAAATTCGGGGTTAAGAATCTTTTTGGACTATGAATCAGGCAATACCAGCAGTAGAACAGCATTATCATATTCAGGATTTGATCGACAAACAAACCAAGCGCAGCGAAGACAGGGAATATCACCGAGAGAGAGTTAAGAGAATAGAGGAGAGAGACCAAGTGCTGAGGGATAGCAAATCTCACGTTCTTACAGATTTCTGGTGTGACAAATGCAAAGAGGATTTTAAATCGACGGCCTACCGACAGGTTGAGGTTGATTGGACTAATTCAGCGCAGAGGATCGCATTCTATAAAACCAAATGCTGGAATGGGCATTGGTGTATACGACAGATAACAGATAAACATAAAGACGCATTTTATACTAAATCGAAGCTGGTGAGACTTGACCAAGGCAACCATTACGCCGACACGGTTCAGCCTTACGAGACGGGATTTAACTTATTATATGGCAAAAAAGACTATGCAAATATCAAATAAGTATGTGGTTGTAGAGAAGCTGGAGGAGGAGGACAAGGAGGGGTTCAAGGTCGCTGACGTGCAGGATGACTTTGTTTATAAGGGTAGGGTGCTGTTTCTTCCCGACGAACAAGTGCACGTATCTAATGAGCCGCTGATAGTCAAGGATGTGGTTTTGTTCGCCAAGTATAGCCCCGACACTCACGAGATTGAGCTAGAGGGCAAGAAGGTAAAGTTTGTATTAATTGATGATATATTAGCTATTTTATAATCATAATAATAAATAATTACATGAACAAGGAAAACATAAAAGACGGGTTAGCGGCGATTATTATTCTTTGGATGGCTTTTTTGTTGATAAGCGGGATTGGTTACACGTTCTCCTCCCCCTTCGGTAGTGGAGATCCGTTTTTTCGTCCAACATTAATGCTGGGGTCTTTGGTTGCGCTTATTCACCTAGTTGCCGCTGCATGGGCTTTCGATAAACTCAGTTAAAATAACAACATGAATAAACAAATATCATATAAACACGACGCTAGGATGAAGATTAAGGCCGGAATAGACAAGGCTGCTGAAGCGGTTAAGCCGACATTGGGGGTTATAGGACTTACTGCGATGATTGAGTTTCCCGGATTAGAACCCATAGAGTGCGATGATGGGGTTACTATCCTGAAGAATCTTGAGTTTGCGGATAAATACGAGAACTTGGGGCTTTCTAAGATAAGAACCGCGTCGGTTAGAACCAGCACAGAGGGTGGAGACGGGACTGCTACGACAGCCGTGCTTACTGACGAGCTTATAAACGCTGCATTTAAAGAGATTTCTAACGACAGCTCCAAGATCAGAGAGGTCAGAGAACGATTACAGGGTGGGTTAGAGGAGATTATGGGACAATTAGGACAAGTGAAGCGTGATGTCACCAAAGAAGAGGTAGAGAAGATTGCTCGCATCTCTTCATTAGACGAAGAAGTAGCTAAGCTTATCGCTGAGATTATAGAAGAAGTGGGTGTTAACGGGGTTGTGACAGTCGAGAAAGGTGCTCAGCTTGGCTATTCTAAAGAAATCGTTAAGGGTGTTCGCTTTGATAGCGGGCTTATATCGCCTTATTTTATAAACGAACCAGAGACCAACAGCACGGTGTTAAATGATCCGCATATTATATTGATTGATCGGGTTGTTTCTACGAATGAACAGATACTCGGATTGATAAACTCGATAGGAACTGGAAGCGACATACTCATTATTGCAGATGATGTACAGTCGGTTGCACTCGGAACGCTGGCACAGAATGCCGCAAACAAGATAGCCAACATAGCGTGTGTTAAGAATCCGTATTCTGCTTCGAGAGCGAGAGAGTTTTTAACTGATATATCGTGTTTAACGGGGGCTACTGTATTAAGCGAGGAGAAAGGAATGAAGCTTGATGAAGCAACAAAAGAGGTGTGTGGACGAGCTGAGAAGGTTGTTGTTACCAGAGACAACACCACTTTAATAGGTGGAAAAGAGTCTGAGGCACTAAAACACAGGATTAAGAATATAACCCACGAGATTAAAGAGACCACCAGCGAGTACGATAAAGAAATATTAAAGGACCGATTGGCTCAGTTGACTGGTGGAATAGGGGTTATTAGAGTGGGCAGCTACACTGACAATGAATTTAACGCAAAGAAATATAAGTTCGTTAATGCTATAAACGCAACCCAGGCTTCTTTACAGGAAGGGATTGTCCCAGGTGGTGGAGTTGCGTTGGCTAAGATAAGCATAGAAGACCCATTGTTTGATGACTTTTTGGTAGCACCGTTGAAACAGATGGCTATAAACGCAGGGATGGATTTTTATAAGGTTGTTAATGACGTGCGGGAAGGAAAGGAAGGGTGGGGATATGACTTCAGAAGCAAAGACATGGTTAATATGATTGGCTCTGGGATTATTGATCCATTTAAGGTAACCAGATTGGCGGTTGAGAGTGCAGTGGCAGTTGCTTCTTCGCTTTGTGCTATTGACGTGGCCATTGTAAACGAAGATGAAACAGAAGAATAAACAGTATTATTCGATACTTCAGTGGATCACCGAGACCGGTATTGTAGACGAAAAGGGTGATCCCTTTAGTTTTTATGATAGACCATGGCTGTTGGATATATTATGTGACTGGAACCCGAAGATTGTTTTAACGGCGTGCGCACAGGTGGGGAAAAGCGTTACGTTCTCGGTTAAATCTCTGTTCGCATTAAAACATCTTCATTTCAATATAATATACACAATGGCCTCGGATTCTGATGTTAATGAGTTTGTTTCTTCTAAGTTCAACAAGATAGTGGACGCAAATAAACATGAGTTCCTTGGGATGCCTACCGATAATGTCGGCTTAAAGGAGCTAAATAATAGGTTTCTCTTCTTTAAGGGTACGATTGGAAAAACTTCTGCTATCTCTACTACCGCTGATTTGTTGGTACATGACGAGATCTCACGATCAGACCAGTTAGCCATCGAGACGTATAAATCAAGAACGAAGGCCAGTAAATACAAAGGACGATGGTTGTTCTCTAATCCTGGCGCAGAGAGAGATGAACTCGATCTACAGTGGCAGGTGTCGGATCAGAAGGAATGGATAATTACTTGCCCGAATTGTAAGGACGAGCACGAGCTAACATTCCCTGATTCTATAGACATGGAGAAGCTGTGCTATATCTGCAAGGCTTGTAAGGAGCCTATCTCTGATGACGTAAGACGCGGTGGTGAGTGGGTTGCTCAACAGCCAGGAAGCAAGGTTAGTGGCTACCATATCTCGCATTTGATGTGTTGTTGGATTAGCGCAGAAGAAGTGGTGGAGGACTCTAAGGGCGATCCAGCGTATTTCAATAACTTTGTTCTTGGTAAAGCATATAGTCCTGGTGATTTATCTATATCTAAAACAACGATATTGGACCTATGGACTCCGAAAGACCTGAACGTTGGCGAAATATACTTGGGGGTTGATGTCGGGAACATAAAGTATTTTGTAGTGAGGAGCCGTAAGGGGTTGTTGAAGGTTGGGAGATTCTCTGCTTGGAGTGAGCTGGACGATATTATCAGAGTATGGAAGCCAACAGCAGGGGTTATTGATGCGATGCCAGACAATACAGCGGCAAAGCATTACGTGGATGCGTATCCATTTATGCAGATGAGTTACTTCATGGAGAACTCTAATAACCCGCAGATAATCTTATGGTGGGGTGAGAATGACAAGAAGGGGATAGTATATTCACACAGAGATCGTATCCTAGACAGGATGTTTACTGATATGATTGAGGCAGAGTGGCTGATAGGGGTTGAGACTGATGATATGTTTAGACTTTATATAAAGCATTACGAGACGATGCGGCGCGCTAAGATCGTTAACAATAAAGGCATTGAGCGCTACGTATGGGACTCTACTACCGGAGAAGATCATTTTGTATTCGCTGATTTGTACTCTTACCTCGCAATGAAGGGCGGCGGGGATGGAGAGTTCTACAAACCAGAAACTCAAGATGATATTCCGAGCGTATTGGGGGCTGATAATGTATATGACGTATCCCAGCAGTTTAAACAAAGCAACTATGAGTAATAAAACGGCGGTATATCTTAGCGAAGAAGAAGCAAAAGAGTTTATTGAGTTCTGTAAATATAAATCAGAACTCTTGAGTAACGAGATTATATGGAAGGATCTGAAAGTCTTTTGTGAAGATCTTTCATACGGGGGATTTAACCTCGTTGTTAAGGACGGTTTGCCATTTAAGGCTACTCATCCTATTAAAACAATTATATTTGGGATAGAGTAATTTGTACTTGAAGATAAATCATGATATACTAGAGTAAATATTATAAGACTTAGGGGAAAAACCCATGAGTTATTGTTATACACACCTTTTTTGGTGTGTGGCGATAGCTCGTTTTTTTATGAAAATAAATATTCAAGAACTCAATGACACTCAAAAAAAGGCGCTGATTGAAAATAGATGGAAGTCTTCTGATGAGGTCTGGGAAACAGTAGACAAGGTCTATACTCACAATACCGCCGTGTATGCTAATAAGGCTAGTTGGGTAGATAACCTTCCTTTCGTTAGAAAGAAATGGGTGGTACACGCTAACCGTATTTTTGTTAATATGGAGGCGGTTATTAATTCGTTGATTGCAAATCCTCCTGGAATAAATATCCTTCCAGCGAGAGACGGAGAGGTGGCACAAGAATTTGCACGTAAGCTAGAGTCGTTTTTCCGAAAGAAATATCAAGACTTGAATTTGAAAGAGACATTTAGGATGGCATTTAGAAACCTTTACTTTGGAAGGTTGTTTGTGATTAAAGCGTTTTGGAATCCGATGATAAATGACTTCGACTTTAGATCGGTTGATCCACGGAATGTTAGGTTTGGTAAATACGCAAAGAATGAGCAGTCGAGTGAGTTTGTTGTAGAGTTGATAGAAGACAATTTGTTTGCTCTTACTGAGCGGTTCCCTAAGAAGAAAGAAGAGTTGATGAAGAAGTATGGGATAAAAAGTGATTCTGATCTTTATATAAAGAACCCCGATGTTAAGTACAAAGAAGCCTGGATTGGTGATTATGTAATTTTTAAACTAGAAGATATAATTTTGGATTGTATTAAAAATCCTTACTGGGATTGGGATGGAGTTCTTGTAACAGAGGAAGAAGAAAAACAACTAGAAGGCGAGAATGGCAAGCCAGGGATTGAGGGAGAGCAGAGGAGAAACCTATTACAAAAGATAAAACTAGAGCAAGACTCAAGGAAGGAAGCTAAAGAAGCGGCGGGATTGCCGGCTGATGCTGATCGAACGATTCCGGAAGGAGAGAAAGAAACTCCGAAGGGACTTAGGCCGTATTTCTTTAATCATTTTGATAGGCCAAGAAAACCATATATCTTTGGTACGGTATTTAATAACGAGAACACCCCGATTGGAAGAACAGATATGATTATGCTTTCCTCTGAATTACAAAGAGGGATAGATAAACGAAAGATGGATATAGACGAGAACGCTGAGCTAGTTAACGGGATAGTGAAGGTTGATGCTTCGGTTATGGGTAAGTCTGATGCCCAACGTATTAGATTTGAAACACGAGGAATTATTTGGGGTAAGGGAGTTAATACTGGTGTAACTAGAGAGGTTGGGAGTGCGCTTCCTGATATGGTGTTTAAGGATATGCAAGACAGCAGATCCGAGATTGATAACATCATGGCAGCCACCAGCGCATTTAGAGGCGAACGAGAAGGCCAAGAGACAAAAGCAGGAAGACTTGCTCTTATACAGCAATCATTCTTGAGATTAAATGAGCTGGTTCAATTAGGAGACTACGCTGCTAAAGAGGTGTTTGACTGGGGGATGCAGCTTGCCAAGACCAGATATACCGAATATCACTACGCTAAATGGATGGGCAAAGAAGGAGCAAGAGAGGTGATAGAGCTTATTCAGGATGACTTTGAGAGTGGATCTGAGGTTAAGATAATCGCTGGAAAGTCGTTGCCAGTTGATGATGAATTCAAATTTGAACAGGCACAGAACGATGTTAAGGACGAAATTATCTCTCCGGCTGATTATTTAGAAATAGCTCAATATGATGATGCTAAGGAACTAGCCCAGAATGCGGTTAAATATAAGATCAATCCTGTGGTTGCTACGGGAATAACACCAGAGGAAGCGGCAAAGATTGCGCCTCCTGAACAGAAGGAAGAGAAACCACCTAATGTTTCGATAAATTATGGCGATCTACCACCGGATGCGCAGGTTCAGTTGCTGGCACAGATAGGCATTCAGGCTAGCCCCGATCTTCTTGTAGCCGAAAAGATGGCAGAACAGAATAAAGAGAACGAAGAGCTAGCGTTGAAACGCCAGGCTCAAGAACACGGCCAGAAGATGGCAGAGAAAACAATAGATCAGAAGGGTAATCAGAAAGCACCAGAAAAAAAGAAGAAATAGTGATTAGACTTTGGGGGTTTATACCCCTAGAGATTTGACCATTAATAGACCAAGCAATTCCGTGGCAGTCGAAAGACCAAGCCGTGGAAGGGGCAGTCAATTTTATATGGACCCAAATGAAGAATCTATCGACGTTGCTCACAGTGAAGAATCTGATATGGAGGATTCACCAAGTGAGGAAACGAAGGAAGATGCGGTTGAAGAAGAACCAACCGGAGAAGCCGAGGAAACCGGCGACGAGAAACCAGAAGAATCGACCGAAGAACCAGAGGAGAAGACTTATGAGCTTCCTGATGGTAGGAAGGTTGACGGCGAGACACTAGCAAAGGAATGGAAAGAGAACTTCTATCCTGACTATACTAAAAAGTCTCAAGCTCTAGCCGATATAGAGAAAGGTAATATTAATCAAGAAGCTCCCGCAAAGCCATACGACGATCCTGATTGGCAACCAAAGGATTACGGAGAGGTCATAAATCTTGCAAAGCAGGAGGTATTGCAGGAAATAGACTCGAAGGAGAAAGCGTTTGCTGATAAACAAAAGGAGGTTGAGGAAAATATTTCTACCCAACTGGAAGAGATAAAGACCGAGGACCCTGATGTTGATGAGAATGTTTTATTCCAACATGCTAATAAATACGGATTTAGGGACCTGAAACTGGCGCATCAGAACATGAAAGATATGTCTGATACGGTAAAGAAGGTTCAAACCAAAACAGCCAAGGACATCGCTAAAAGGAATGATCCGGTTAGCGTTAATCCTGGTGCTGTAGGCGGTGATTCGGATCCTGGTCAATTTGAGAATGCGTTGGAGTATATGCGGAGCATAAAATAGTTATATGATTTTTAATGCAGCGGTTACCACGACTACTCGTGAGTTTATCATCAAGAAAGTGTTCGACCAAGTTACCACTGGTACACCTGGTTTGATGTCTTTCTTGCAAAAACCCAAAGAATGGACAACAGGTACTTCTTATAAATTCGCAATCAAATACCAAGACACCGATAATGGTGGGAATATGGGAGTTGCGGATAAATTAGATACCGACCGACAGAATGTTCGAGTACAAGCAGATTTCAACCTCAAGGCGGCAAATAAGCCGATTGTAGTTGCTATTGCTGAAACCACCGCAAACATGGGTGACGAACAGATTGTTAACTTACTAGATACTGAATTTGATTCACAAGCTCAATCATTGATTACCTTGATGGCTCAAAATCTTTATACCGGTAATGGTACAGGGAATGACTGGGATTCATTAGCAAATGCTGCTTCTGATTCCACTCTCTTTGCTTCATACGGTTCGTTATCACGTTCTACCTATTCAGCGTGGAACGGTTATTACTTAGCAGCTACAGGTGCTTTAACACTTGCAAAATTAGCTACGGCAGATGATGCAGTAACTATCGGTGTTGATTCTCCAGACTTATCTTTAACTACTAAAGCCGTTTGGTCCACCTATGAGTCACTATTGACTCCTTCTGTACGTGCTAATTTCTCTACTTCAGGATACCCAAGAATGAATGCCTTCGGAGGCGTTGCTGCGGTTCCTGGATTAGGAGGACAACAAGGATTTGTATATCTTACATTCCGTGGAACTCCTATTGCGAAAGACGAACAGGTTCCTAGTGGACAATACTTCCTAGTAAATACTAGCGGATTTGGATTTGTTGGCTTCAACTATGAAGACGAAAATATCATGACAGCAAACTTCAAGAAAACTACTGACGCTGTTCCTGCTGGTGTTCCAGGTAATGTTAAATCTACCCGCGGATTCCAGTTCAGAAAAATGATGAGTCCGGTAGATCAACTAACAAAGGTTGGTTATCTCATTTATGCAGGTGACTTTGTTGCTACTGCATGTAGATTACAGGGGACTTTAAATGCGGTTACTTAATAATTAATATTTCGCCTTTTACCGCGAGTTAATGACTACGCGAGAGGGAGAACTACAAAGGAAATATGGCAAATCAATTACTAGAAGATCACATACCGGTGGTTAAATTCGACGGATTAAATACCGCAAAAGATGGAACTTTATCAGGGGCGTATACCTTCTCTGGTGCTCTTACTTTATCCGGTGCTGTTGGCTTTACAGCCGGAGTAACAGGAATAAGAAGAACCGCTGAAATCCAACTTACAGGAACAGGAGACACGTTGACGACAGCAGAATCGGGGGCAACTATAATTGCTACCAAAGCATCTGCAACACAGACATTTGTGTTACCTTCTGCGGCAACGGCTGGATTGTTCTACACATTCATTTGTGGAAGTGCAGCTGGTGAGATCCTTATTAATCCTGATGGAACTGAGAATATAATCACAAAAGCAACTAACGACGCTGGAGCATCGGTTGCACCAGCCGGAGGTACGGGTATTAAAAATACAGCAGCAACTAATGTTCTTAATGATTACTTGACTTTAGTTTCTGATGGAGTGGATACCTGGTACACAGTAGCTCAATCTGGTATTTGGGCATCACAATAGAACTAATTAATTAAGGGATGCTATCCCGAATAGGCAACGGCTAAGAACCAATGCCTGCAAAAACATATGAATACAATTACATTTCAAAATGTATATCAAACTACTACTGCTAGAGGAGAGTTTAAATTAGGTCAACGGGCGGCTACGCCTGATGGACGAGAATGGCAATTTATCAAAGCTAACACAGCTATTGCTACTGGTCTTATCGCAGTACCTAATGCAGTCGCTTCTGCTGATACTTGGTCCTCGGGTGTAGATGCACGGGGACGAATCGTTTATCTCACTGAATCTGGATCTGCGTTTACCATAGGACAGTTTGAAGATGGAATCGGTGTTGTAGATGCTGGTACAGGAGTAGGTCAAACATTCAAGATTCGCACAAATAACGCGACTCAATTGACCCTTTATCCTGAAACAGCCCTTGGAACTGCATTAGATGTAGCTGACTCAGACATCACAATCATGACTATGTCAGAATGTGATCCTGCAGCTATTACTTCTAAGGTACAGATGGTTCAAGGTGCAGCTCAGGTTGCCTTTTCGGCTGCTGACTATGGTTGGATCATCACAGGTGGTGACGGTCGTGCGGTTGCTGGTGAAGCTCTAGTTGTAGGTAAAGGATTTGTTTCCGGTGATGACACCGTTGGACAAGTTCTTAAAGCAACTACAGCAAAAGGTCCATTTGACGAACAGCTACTTGGTTACGCTATCGTTGCAAACGGTTCAGCTGACGAAGGTGCGTTGGTCCGATACGACATACGCTAAGTGTATTACTTCTGCTCCTCGGTGGCGGGGAGTGGAACGTAGAGCATTTAGTTCTATCTCTGGAAAGACAAAGCCAGGGTTTATAAAGGAAAAAGTATATGCAAGATCAAGTCGTGAACCAAAACGATTTCAAGGTTGTCTCTTTTCACAACCCGACTGATTTCCACTTCACTCCTGATATGGGGTGTATGTACGGAGGTCAAGGAATTAACGGAGCTACTGGTAATCCTGGGGTACAAGCAGGAGAAACCATGACGCTTCCCTATCATGTAGGAAGGCTGTTAGCTAAAAATCTAGCTAAACAGGTACTCAATACATCGGAGCCAGCGACGGTAGATAAAAAGGGAGTCCCTACTGGAGTTCCTATATGGAACGAAGAAAGTTTACAGAAGTTGACAGAAAGTTATTTGACTGATTTATACTCAGAAGAAAAACCGGCTGTACAATCTGAAACTCAGGTATTACTTGGGAAGGTAGAAGAATACAGAAAACTCACAGAAGATCTATTGAATAAGGTTGGCGATAAAGAAAAAATACCAACTTCTGATGAACCTCCTAAGGCAGATGAGAAGAAGGTTTATTTAGATAAACAAGAGGTTCTAGCAGAGTTAGATAAACGACAAATTAAACACGATAAACGGGCTAGTAAAGTTGAGTTAGAGAAGCTTTTAGCTTAATTAGGAAAGGGCTTTCTTATGAAACATACAATCACAAAAGACGAGATGAAATCTAAGAAAGCCCTTGCTGATATTAACCTAAAGGTTAGTGAGGCAAGGAATGAGCTATTTGAAATGCAAGCAGAGGAGGCTGTTTATATAGAAGAACGAGAGAAGCGGGTGGTAGCGAAGATAAAAAAGGCCGTACAGGATAGCGAAGCGATGGTGAAGGAGGCCGAGAGCAATCATGGTGATATAAAGGTGCTTGCGAACGGGTTATCTGATTTCGCAGATAATCTAAACCAAATACATGCTGGATTTAATGAGATGTACGAAGAGTTCAATAAAAGGAATGATGCTTGGGAGAAAGACCTTAATAATCAGCAAGCAAAAATAGAACAGACACGAAAAGAATACGGTATTGTAAAAGATAAATTAGAAAATGATAAGAAATCATTAAAAAGATCGCAGCGCAAGTTGGCAGCAGACAAGGTTAAACTAGAATCTCAACGCCAGTCTTTAAAACTCGCCTACGATGAAATTAAGAATAAATCAATATGAGTGATGAATTTTTCCAAAGAGATGCCAACCATGTCCCGATAACCACGCTAGGGTTAGTAGCATCTAAACCTATCACCTACGCAGCCGGAAGTACGGGTGCCACGGGCGTAACGACGTTATTTACCGTCACTGGGATTGTTGCAGTTAATTTGTTTGGTTTTTGCACTTCGGATTTGACATCAGCAGGAGCAGCAACAATCGAGGGGGGTGTAGCGTCTTCGACCGCTTCATTAGCGGACCAAGTAACCGCAACGACCATAGACGATCACATGGTTTATCATGATGCCGTATTGTTAATAGGCGGCCAAGTTGCTGGACATATGCATATTGTAGACGAAGATTTAATACAAACCATCGGAACCACTACTATAAGCGGAGGGACACTTACCTGGTATGTAACGTGGGTTCCTATTTCAACTAACGGCAACGTAGCAGCCACATAAATTTTATGTCAACTATAGACAAAGTATTAGATAGAGATAAGAATCATGTACCGATTCAAGGTACAGTAACTTCGGTTATTAATGACGACAACTCTTCGACCACATTATTAGCCAATGCGGCTACTTTTACTGGCGAGTGGGTTGATGTTTCGGGGTATAATTCGTTGGTAGTGGCTGTGAAAACCGATCAAAACGGAACATTTACCATTCAGTTTTCTCCGGACGGAACTAATGTGGATTCTACACTCACCAGATATTATCGAACCGATCAAATTGAAGCCCCGCATAGATTTACGATAACAAGACAGTATGTGAGGATTACATTTACCAATGACAGCGGAAGCGACCAAACCTACTTGAGACTTCAGACTATGTTTAGCGATAAGGCGGAATTAAATTCGCCTGTAGATTCGGTTCTTGCTCAGGATTTTGATGCCACCGTAGTTAGACCGACCGGATATAAAGACGAGGTGGCACTTGGACGAAGACAGGGATCTACTGGTTGGAATAAATTTGGATATAATCGAGACGTTGATGTTGGTACAGAGGTTGTCGCTGCATTTGGCGGGACATTTACTCCTCTTGCTGCTGCGAGTACCTTATCTATTGTTTCTGCCTCGACGGATGATGATGGTGATCCTGCTGGAAGTGGCGCAAATACAATTCAGATTATAGGGATAGATGCGAACAGAGAATACCAGGAAGAAGCTGTCACCTTAAATGGACAAACCCCCGTAGTTACAACAACAACGTGGTTCGGTATTAACAGGGTGCGAATAACTCTCTCTGGAAGTGGAATGGTAAATGCAGGGTTGATTACAGTAACAGCCGTTACGGGAGGTGCAACGCAAGCTACGATTCCCGCTGGCGAGGGAGTAACTCAGCAGTGTATTTTCTTCACCGAAGCGAATACGAGTTCATTGCTGGACTGGGTAACATTGACGACACTTAAACAATCTGGGGCAAATCCAGTTGTGACATTAAAAGGCTGGACTTATTCTGCGGTGACTAATACAAAGTGCGAGAAACTTGACATCTCTATTGATACGTCGATTGAGAATCGCGCTTCCTTATTACCGCCTCTTCCAGTTGTGATTGGAGAACAAACGGCGTTTTGGTTGGAGGCCACCACAGATAAGGCCGATACTATAGTGAATGCCAGATTTGGTTTAGTACAGTATAAAGACGTAGACGCATAAATATATGTCAGAAGCAAAAAAAGATGAAAATCACGAGAAGGTAGGACTGGCGTACGATGAAACAAACGAGACGACAGAGCCGCTTTTAGTTGATCCTATCACTGATAGACTAGAGATCGTTATAACAGAGGATGGTGGTGCAGGAGGAACTCCAGTGAGTATTGAGGGTGCGCCTCGAGATGATAATCATGTTCCGATAATAATGGGAGTGACAGACGACGCAAACGAGACTGTGGTTCCAATACTAACAGATGATAATGGGCTTATATTATGTGACATAGTTGGTTCTTAATATGAATTTTACAGTAGCCGTAATAGCAAGAAACGAAGAAAAAACTCTACCTCGATTGGTTGAGTCTTTGAAAGAGTTCCAAGAAAAAAAAGGGGTTATTTTGGTGTTAGATACAGGTAGCTCCGATAATACGGCTAATGTGGCAAGAGACTTGGGGTGTGAGGTTCATGAAGTGGGGGATAGATTTTTAAAAAAGATAGATAACGCCGATGAAATAAATAAGCTGTTCTTAGATGACGAAGAAGATATTGTTAAAGACGGAGATGCGTTGTTTGATTATTCTTCAGCAAGAAATTATATCGCAAGTCTTTCTAAGACTGAGATGGTCGCAATGCCTGATTGTGATGAAGTTTATACAAAGTTTGATTTAGATGTTATTCAGCAGAAGATAGAGGCTGGAGTAGATCAGTTGGAGTACAATTTTGTATTCTCTCATGACCAATTTGGGAATGAAGCTATTAAGTTTTTACACTCTAAATTCTATAACCATAAAAAAGCAAAATGGGTTGGTATTATCCACGAGGTTTTGCAGGGGGATGTTAACCGTCAATTCTTGGATGAGGATATTATTAAACTAGAACACTGGCAAAACCCTGAGACGAATAGAGGCGGTTATCTTAAAGGGTTGGCATTAGATTGTTACGAGAACCAGACTAACGACAGGAATAGCCATTACTTTGGCAGAGAGTTGTGCTGGAAGGGACGACCAAAGAGTGCGATAAAAGAACTTAAAAGACACATAGGAATGAGTAAGTGGCCACAAGAGAAGGGTCAGAGCATGATTTATATCGGAGATTCTTATGGAGACCTTGGCGATGAGAATCAGCAAGTGGAATGGTATAACAAGGCTATCGAATGTGATTCCTCTCGACGCGAGTCGTGGATGAGATTGGCCAATCTTTATTATAAGAAAGGTGATTTCCAACGGACTGCATGTTATGCAAGTGCAGCATTAGCTATCCCGTGGAATGGATTTTATGGCAACAACCGAAGTCATTACGAACACGAACCACATGAGTTATTGTATTGGGCTTTCTGGGAGTTGGGAGATAGGGTGAAAAGTAAAGAACACTGGCAGAAAGCTATTGATTTTATACCAAATAATCCAAAGTATCTTTCGGATGCTAAATTTTATAATGACACTAAATATGATCCTTCTAAATTCACAGGCGAGCGATATATCCCTGGTATAGACAGGCCTGACATGGAAGAAGAACATTATGCTAGATACAACTTCGCAGCTAAGTTCACTGAAGGGAAGGTGGTTTTAGATGCCGCTTGTGGATCTGGGTTTGGTGAGGATGTAATGAAGGCCAAAGAATATATCGGAGTAGATATTTCTCCGGATGTTAAATGCACCATCCAAGACCTAGAAAAAGGAATTGATTTAGATATAAAACCTGATGTGGTGGTTTCATTTGAGACTATCGAACATCTTGAGAATCCTACTAAGTTCTTGCAATGGGTGAAGGAGAATGCAAAACAGTTTATATTCTCGATTCCGGTTAGTATGCCGAGTGAGTTTCACAAACAGGTTTATACTGTAGAAGAAATAAAAGAATTAATTGGAACCTTCTTCTCTGTTGTAGATTTCTATGAACAAAACGCAGGAGAGATAACCAGAGAATCTGATGATCCTAAATACATTGTTGGAGTGGCTCACATAGAGCAGCTTCCGGTGGTTTCAATTGTTATTCCAACGCTGGGAAGAGAGGAAGGATTAGACAGATGTTTGAAGTCTATAAAGGAACTAAATTACCCTGAAGATAAAATCGATATTATCATTTTGGATGGCAACACCACTGTTCCTAAGAAGGTGGCCAAGGGACTTGCACAATCAAAAGGAGAGTATGTTTGCTATGCAGCTAATGATACCGAATTTACGCCAGATTCTTTGCGGAATGCTATAGAAACATCTCGAAAAGAAGCTTTTGCCCTTGTGGCGTTTAATACGGGAGAGGTTCTTCCTGATGAGGGTAATATTTGTGAACATTTTATTATACGAAAAGATTTTATAGAACATATTGACGGAGAAATATTTGATACAGAATTCCACCACGTAGGAGTAGATAATCTATTATGGGCGAAATGCAATAAAATGGGACAGGCAGTAAGAGACGAGACGGCTGTAATGAACCATTATCATTTTTCTAAGGGCGAAAAAATGGATGACGTATACGAAAAAGGATGGAAAAATGTAGACCAAGACAGAGAACTTCTTAAATTAAAACTTTCTAATATATAACTATGGCTAATGAAAATGCATCACGAGATCAAAATCATGTAACCGTGTTAATGGGTGTCAGCGACGATGCCAACGAAGAGACACGGATGCTTAGGGTTGATCCCGCAACGGGGAGATTAAAGGTGTCTGGTACTGGAGTTGGAGCCACCGGACCAACGGGTTACACTGGTTATACTGGTGATGACGGAATACCCGCCGACCAAGGAGCAACGGGATACACTGGGTATACTGGCTATACAGGATACACTGGTGCGGGTAATTTTACAGGACCTACCGGATATACCGGTCCCGATGGAGGAATGGGAGAAACTGGATATACGGGGTATACCGGCTATACAGGAGCAGGTAATTTCACGGGCTATACGGGTCCCGACGGCCCTACTGGACCGACTGGATACACCGGATACACGGGCTATACAGGAGCCGGCAACTTTACGGGATATACGGGTCCCGCTGGATCTGATGGAGCAACAGGCCCAACCGGTTACACAGGGTACACCGGAGATGGAAACTTTACCGGCTATACAGGCTACACGGGATACACCGGAGACGATGGAGGAGATGGAGCCGCTGGTCCTACAGGACCAACTGGACCTACCGGATACACTGGATATACTGGCGCGGGTAATTTCACGGGATACACTGGTTATACTGGTTACACCGGAGACGATGGAGCCGCTGGATCTGCTGGTCCTACAGGCTATACAGGATATACGGGGTATACGGGTCCGCAAGGAGTTGTCGGAGATGGATCGTTTGCTAATGGAACCGAAACCTATGATACGTCCACTGCGGATGGGGATCTTGATATTGCGCACGGACTTGGCACAACCCCAGATAAAGTATCTATTTCCATTATTGGACCAGCCAGCGATAATATGACAAGGCTTACTCAGTTTGCCTTTGAAGGATCTACTGGAGCTGGCATTGCCTCTGGATACGATAATGCAACCTTTAGGGTATTTGATGGCTCTACAATAAGGGTTTATTCTACGGTTACAAACGCATATACCACAGGAACGGTTACTTTGGATGCAACTAATATAACAATCGCTTGGGTTAAAACTGGAAGTCCAACTGGAAACGCCAAGATTCTATGGGAGGCTGAAGCTAATGGCGGACCAACTGGACCTACGGGATACACGGGCTATACAGGTCCAAGTGGAGCAATAGGAACGACTGGTTACACTGGCTACACGGGACCTGGAAACTTTACAGGATACACAGGCCCAGATGGACCAACGGGTCCGACGGGATACACAGGCCCTGGTAATTTCACCGGCTATACTGGACCAACAGGTTACACTGGTGCAGGAAACTTTACTGGATATACGGGTTACACTGGATATACGGGAGACACTGGATCACAGGGATCGCAGGGAGTAACCGGATATACTGGCTATACAGGCTACACCGGTGATACAGGATCGCAAGGATCTCAGGGAGTCACAGGCTACACAGGATATACGGGTGCAGGTAATTTTACTGGTTACACAGGCCCTGACGGACCTACAGGACCAACAGGTTATACCGGACCTGGTAATTTCACAGGCTATACAGGTTACACTGGATATACCGGCTACACTGGAGATGGAAACTTTACCGGTTATACAGGCCCAGATGGCCCTACGGGTCCAACAGGCTATACAGGTTATACCGGCGACACTGGATCTCAAGGAAGCCAAGGAGCAACTGGTCCTACAGGATATACGGGCTACACTGGTGATGGGAACTTTACCGGTTACACAGGTTACACCGGATATACTGGCGATCAAGGAGATGCAGGATCGCAGGGACCAACAGGATATACAGGCTACACAGGCTATACGGGCTATACAGGAGACACCGGATCACAAGGATCGCAGGGACCTACCGGATACACCGGATATACGGGTTATACAGGTGCTGGTAATTTTACCGGTTATACGGGTCCAGATGGACCTACAGGTCCTACTGGATATACTGGCTATACTGGATATACCGGCCCTCTTAGTACTGGAAGATTAATGACGTTGATATTGCTTGATGATGTCACCGATAATGCTGTCGGAGATGGCGAGGGAGAAGTCACATTGACCATCCCGTCTGAATTAAACACATACGAGTTGACTAACATAGCCGCTTCGGTTGAAGTAGCAGGAACCACCGGTACACAGGATATTCAGATTCATAATGTGACAGATGCAGTTGATATGCTTTCGACAAAGATAACAATAGACAGTGGAGAGTTAACTTCCTATACCGCTGCCACTCCTCCTGTTATTAATACAGCTAACGATGACGTTGCTACCGGAGATAAGATCCGAGTAGATGTTGACGCTGTTCACACTACCGCGGCTAAAGGCTTACAAGTAATATTCACATTTACCCCAGCATAATATGGCAAATTTAAATCAAGAAAACATAGACATTCGAGTAAAAATACGAGAAGAAACCGAGAAGGGCCAATTCAATTCGGCTTTGTATTATACGGTCGATGAATTTGAGGCACTTACCGAGAAACAACTCACCGATGCAAAGAAGGATCGTGTAGATGCTTGGGTTGCGCATGTTACGACAGAGTCGGCTAAGATTCCAGATGTTCCCACCGAAGAAGAATTAAACGAAGAAAAGGCTAGATTAGAGGAAGAGATAGCGGAAATAGATAAGCAAAAATTAGAATTAACCGATAAATAGCATGGCGAACTCCAGCATAAGAACCGGAAAAACGATAACTTGCAAAGTGTGCAAGACTGGTTTTTATGCTGCGCCATGGGAGATGAAGCGAAGAAAGGGAAAAATGTTTTGTTCGAAAGAGTGTTCTTATAAAGGAAGAACTTGTACGATGTTGTTTAAGAAGGGTCATGCAGATTTGGTCCCCAAAAGTTCGAGAGGTCATTCTGAAGAGACGAAGAAGAAAATGAGAATTGCAAATAGTGCAAAAGCGTGGAAAACAACAGGGGAGAGGCACTATCGATGGCTTTCGGATAGAACACAATTAAAAGATGCAAGAAAAGATCGAGGAGGTCAGCTTCATAGGGAATGGTCAAAGACGGTCAAGAATAGGGACGGTTGGAAATGTAGGACTTCTAACAGTTGTTGTTCTGGGCGCGTAGTTGCCCATCATATTAAAACGTGGCAGGACCATCCTGAATTACGTTACGAGGTTAATAATGGCATAACACTTTGTCATGTTCATCACCCTCGAAAAAGAAACGATGAAAGAAAGCTTGAAACTATGTTTAAAAGGCTGGTTTTAGCGAAAGTGACTTAACTTTGGCAGATAGATACTGGGTCGGCGGGACCGATGACTGGGATAATACCGCTGGATCAAAATGGGCAACAACTTCAGGTGGAGGAGGAGGATCGGCAGTCCCGACTTCGTCTGATAATGTTTTTTTTGACGCAAATAGTGGAGCGGGAACAACCACCGTTACTATAGACTCTGATTGTTTAGATTTAGATTTCACCGGCTATACTGGAACGTTTGATACTTCTCATAATGCCAATGATGTAAACATTTATGGGTCACTAGTGTTGGTGGCAGCAATGACAGTTGGCGTAAATAGTGGATTTTTTGTTTTCAAAGCAACATCTGGCACCGAGACGATAACATCGAACGGACTTACGAGTGGTATGGGTTTTCACTTTGATGGATCTGGCGGGACCTTCCAGCTTGCTGATGCATTAGTTACAAGTAAAAGTGCCGGTACTGCTTTTCAGTTAATTAATGGTACGTTTGATGCCAATAGTTTTGGGGTTGAAATGACGTCCGCTACAACCGCTGGTATTACCGGAGCCTTTACGGGTTCGAGTAGTTTTTATGATCTTACGAGGACTGGAACCACAGCAAAAAATGGGGAACTTGTTCTGGCTGGTGATATTGCGGTAACGAACGTATTTACGGTAGCAGGAAATTCTGCGACCTCACGCATTATAGTTGAGTCTAGTACAACTGCGAGTTCAAGAACCATTACGGCAGCAACCGTCACTGTTTCGAATGCCGATTTTAAAGACATAACTGGTGCGGGGGCTGCAAGCTGGGATTTATCTGCCATAACTGGTGAATCGGGGGATGCGGGCGGCAATACGGACATAACATTCACAACAGCAGATATTATTTACTGGGTGGGAGATAATGGTAATTGGTCTGGAAGTAGTAATTGGTCGACCTCCTCTGGTGGAGCAAGTGGTGCAAGAGTACCTCTTCCCCAAGACGACGCAGTTTTTGATGCAAACTCTTTTTCAACGACGGGATTTACTGTTACGGGCGACATGCCTAGACTTGGGAAAAGCATTGATTGGACGTCTGCTACGAATTCTCCAACATTTAACCCAAGTACTACGTCTTCTATTTTTGGATCGTTGACGCTAATCGCCGGGATGACCCTTGGGACCCACACTAATACTTATACATTTGAAGGACGAGGAAGCTTTACTTTCACAACCGGCGGAAATTCTTTTAATAAGCAGATCACCTTGGATGCACCCGCCGGAACCCTGACGCTTCAGGATGACTTAACGACGGGTTCTTCTCGTCAACTCAAGGTAACCAGGGGTACCTTTGATGCCAATGATAATAATCTTACTCTTGGGAATTTCGATTCTGGAAATAACACCACCAGAACGGTTTCAATGGGTTCTGGAACTTGGAGTTTTATTGGAAATGCGGTGAATATATGGAACACCAATACAACGACAAACCTCACTTTTAATGAAGAAACTTCAACGATTAAATTTATATCTGCGCTGGGTAATAATAAAAACTTTCTTGGCGGTGGTTTAACTTTTAATAACTTCTGGAATGCCACAACGAATGCTTTTTATATTAGGGTTGCGGGTAATAATACCTTTAATGACTTTCAGGTGGATGCTTCGAGGATACAGGCCTTTAATGATGGCCAGACACAGACGATGACGACCTTTACTGTGGGGGATGGATGTACGATACAAAGTGATACAACGGCTACTCATACGATCTCCATTGCTAGTGGAACGGTGACGGTAACGGGTGCTACGATTTCTTATTCTATCGCTACTGGCGGCGCTACATTTAATGCCGTCTCCTCAACCGATGGTGGAAATAACACGGGCTGGAATTTTATAGTTCCGTTTAAACCGAAGTTAATAATCTCTTGATATGCCAGATTTAATACCAACAAACGATATAACCAAAAAAGACGTACTGCACGAGACGTTTACGTTGGGTGGTGATTTATCTCAAACTGCCGCTTATTTCAGCTATGTTATTACGGCACGAAAGGGTATGGAGATTGTTGCTATATTAGAAAAACACGAGGTCGCCGGGAGTGACGGAGCCGCTGTTACTTTAGACGTTAAACACGTACCCAACGGGAGTGCTATAAGCGCAGGGACATCGTTGCTTGCTGAGGAGTTTGATTTAAAAGGGACTGCGGATACGGTTGTATATAAAGAAGGGGTCGCACTATCGAGCGCAAGGAAGTTATCTCCGTACGATAGCGTAGGGTTAGAAACGACAGGGACGTTGACTTCATTAGAGGGGGTGACGGTGACTGTATTTTATAAGCCAGTAGGGAAAGGAAATTACCAATAATATGCCACAGATAAGCTACCACAAAGGAGGCGGAAAGATTACTTACAACCATCTTGATTGGTTGGGGGGTTATGATACTTCGTCTGCTGGATTTGATAAACGAAAACTACAGAATGCGTTGGCATTTGTAGAGAATGTAGATCCGATACGTGTGCTGGGGTATCTTGGGCTTGGCTCTGATCCTGGAAGCGCAACAGATGTTGCGAGTATAAATGCTTATCTTAGAAACGCTGTCATGCAGGGAGATGAGGCCTACGCTATATCCGGAGGAGATACGGTCCAAAAGATAGGAACGTTGACTGGAAACGGCGCAGTAAATACCACCGCCCCATTCCCTCACACGATAGATCATGGACATTCAAATGAAACCGGATTAGATATTGTTAACTATTATAACGGTGCTACACAAAAGGCTTTCTACTCTTTCAAAGACGACACCGATTGGGACATAGGGGCGTATAATTATACGACTGATTCGTTTGATGATGATTTCATGTCTACGGTTCCCGCCGATGCTGCTGACTTTGCCGCAATAATAGCCGACGGAAAGGATGCGCCACACCCGCTACAGGTAGGAGATGATGATGTTCTTTATATGGGGGATCGCAATATGATCCACGCCTACGATGGACAAGTTGGTGGGGGTGGTACGTTTTATGAAGCGGTTCTTACATTACCGGT